>JAFZOA010000243.1 GCA_017550775.1 Ruminiclostridium sp.
AGGAGGGCAAGGAGCGCTTAATGGAGCGCTTCAAGGAGGCCGATCTCGGTCAGCTCCTCAGGCGCGCCATGGACGAGAAATACAAGGACGTCGCCTTTGAGCACGAGATAGGACTTTCCGAGGAACAGGCGGACGCTATCGTCCAGATGCGCCTTGCACAGCTCACCGGGCTCGAAAAAGAGAAGATCGAGGAAGAACTCAGCGATATCATGGAGAAGATAGGCGGCTATGTCGAGATACTTTCCGACAAGGCGAAGGTTTATGAGGTGATTCGCACCGAGCTCGACGTTATCCGCAAGAAGTACGGTGACGAGCGCCGCACCTCTATCGAACAGGTAAGCGGCGAAGTGGATATAGAGGACCTTATCCCCGTTGAGGAATGTGTGCTCACATATACGAACATGGGCTACCTCAAACGCCAGCCCGTCGAGGTTTATAACCTCCAGCGGCGCGGCGGAAAGGGAGTTTCGGGCATCAAGCAGCGCGATGAGGACTTCATCGAGAACGTGTTCATCTCGTCGTCGCATGATAACCTGCTGTTCGTCACGAACAAGGGCAACATGATGAAGCTCAAATGCTTCGAGGTGCCGGAGGGCTCGCGCCAGAGCAGAGGCACCAACGTTGTCAACATGATACAGCTCGAAGAGAACGAAAAGGTAGCCGCGCTGATAAAGACCGCCGATTTCGCGGATAACAAGGTATTTATCTGCATCACAAAGCAGGGCAAGATCAAGCGTACCCCGCTGTCGGCGTTCAGGAACGTCCGTAAGAAGGGGCTTCGCGCCATAAATCTTGCCGAGGGTGACGAGATAGCGGCAGCGTATATCACCGAGGGCGATTCCCGCGTACTCATAGCGACACATGACGGACGTGCTCTGCTGTTCCATGAGGACACCGTGCGA
Source organism: Ruminiclostridium sp. (assembly GCA_017550775.1). The sequence goes on from JAFZOA010000243.1 coordinate 903, forward strand.
ACCCAGGGCAGGTCGGCTTCCGGTGTACGCGCGATAAAGCTCCGTGAGGGAGATTACGTTGTCGGAGCTACCAAGATATACAGCGACGACATGACGATACTCACCGTGACCGACAAGGGCTACGGACGGCGCACATACCTGCACAAGATCAACCAGGACGGCACCGTAAAGAAGCGCGTTGTGGCAGATAAGGAGACCGGAGAGGAAGTCGAGATCATCGACTACAACTACCCCGTAAAGAGAAAGGGCGGCTACGGCGTGACCAACTACAAGGTATGCGAGGAAAAGGGTCATGTGTGCGGCATACGCGCTCTCGGCTCGGACGACGATGTTATCCTTATCAGCTCGGACGGCGTTATCATACGCATTCGTGCCAACGATATACGCCCGCTCAACCGTCCGGCAAACGGCGTTCGTGTAATGAAGCTCACCGAGGGCAACTCCGTGGTTTCGTTCACGCGCACCGAGCATGACGAGAACGAGAAGACCGAGGAGGTCGAGAAGCCGGCAGAGGAAGACATGATCGACGATGCCGACGACGTTGACGACAGCGACGATACGGACGAGACCGACGATGCAGAGGACGAGGGTCAGGACGATGCAGCAGACGACTCTTCCGACGAAGAATAAGGATTTTTCAAGATAAGTAACAAAGCTCCCGGCGTTAAAACCGGGAGCTTTTCTCTGCTATTACTTTTTCTTCGCCTGTTCCGCGAGAAGGTCGCGTATTTCTGTGAGAAGCACTTCTTCCTTGGTCGGCTCGGGAGGCGGAGCAGCCGCTTCCTCTTCCTCCTGCTTCTTCTTGCCGATCGACATGAGCTTGTTGATGCCCTTCATCAGCAGAAAGATGATAAGCGCCATGATAAGGAAGTTGATGACAGTGGTGATGAACTCGCCGTAGTCGAGCGAGAGTGCCTTGACCTGTTCCGGGTCGAGACCTTCATAGTTCACCCACGGGAGACGTATCATACCGGCGATCTCCGCGCCGCCTATGGACGAGATCAGCGGGTTGATGAAGTCGTTCGTGAGCGCGGTCACGATGCCCGAGAACGCGCCGCCTATCAGTACGCCGACTGCCATATCCATTACATTGCCTTTGAGCGCGAACTCCTTGAACTCGGTAAGCAGCTTGCTCTTTGCCATGAATGACCCTCTCCTTTTTTCTGACGGCCGTCTTTCCGGCGGCCTGTATTCC
>JAFZOA010000244.1 GCA_017550775.1 Ruminiclostridium sp.
ATCTCATAGCGCCAGTAGGTTATGAGCTCCTTGCGCCCGTACTTTGCGATGTCCTTGCCGTCAACGATGATGCTCCCCTCGTCAATGGTATCCATTCCGCCGAGCATATTAAGAACCGTTGTCTTGCCGGAGCCGGAAGGACCGAGAACTATCGCAAGCTCGCCCTTCTCGATGTCAAATGTGATACCGTCGGACGCGTTGATCGTGATCTCGCCCATTCGGTACCGCTTATATACGTTTCTAACGGAAACAAATCCCAATTGCAAGTCTCCTTCGTCAGCGGATAACTACGTCCTTCGCCTCGTTCATTCTTATGGTACAGGTGCCGGTCTTCTGAGCCACCACGAGCTGAGAATTGTTGATCCTTACGGTAACTCCCGGGAACGCCGCTCTCTTCACCTTTACGCAAAGGTCGTTGGTATTCTCTATCTCATGCTCGATATCCGCGATACGTTCGTTGGTCTCCTTTATGAGTCCCATGTGTCCGAACTTCGCCTTTATGGAGCGCTTGAGCATTTCCTCCCTCTCCGGGGTGAGCGGGGCGACCTTCTTTTGCTGCTGAAGCGTCGTGCAGACCATTTCGAGCTGTGTGAGCTGGTTCTCATAGCCCTTGAGCTGCTTTTTGAGCTCGGCGAGCTCCTCCGCGAGGACAGCCACGTTTCCAAGCACCACAAGAGTGCGCACATAAGCGTCCGAGCCTAAGTAGTTCACCTCAATGTCCGACAGACAGGTGTACTTGCCGCCGACTATAACGGATTTTCCGCCCTGAACGGTGAGAGGACCGTCGCATTTCACGGTGCAGGCGACAAAGCTCTGTGCCTTGATCGAACCGCCCGCGGTGATCTCGGAGTTCTCGCCGAAGTTAACGCTTATGTCTCCGCCTGCCGTGATCTTTGAGCTTACGAACCCGAGACGGGCGCTTATGTCGCCTTCCGCCTCTATCACAGCACTGGTGACATTCCCGGCGATGCTTATGTTCCCGCCGGAGCGCACGATAAAGCCCTCGTTGACGTTGCCCTTGATGATAACGTCACCGATAAAATCTATGTTCCCGACAGAAAGGTCTATGTCGCTTACGACGATCTCCTTGTCCACCACGAAATGATCCTTGTTCCAGCGCAGGTTGCCCTGTATCGCGGCAATGAGGTGCTGACCGTCCGGAGAAAGCGCCACGCCGTTGCCGGTAACGATCTTCGCGGGCTTGCCGGGATACTGTGCGATCTCTATGCCTCTTATGTCGCGGCCGGGGGTACCGGGAGTCTCGGGGAATATATCGGCGATGACTGTGTCCTTCTCGATGTTCTGGATAAGACCGAGGTCGCGGAAATCCACGTTGCCGAACTCATCCGCCTTCATCTGCGCGCCGCTCTTGCGCTCATAATGATACACGAGATAGCCGTTCCTGCCGTCAACGGGCGGTTCTCCCCTTGCGAGAAGAACGCTGAGTCCGCCGTTGTCGAAAGCGTCCTTGAAAGCTTCCTCATCAATGCCGTATCTCACGCCGTTGAGCGCCATAGCCTCACGGACTGCCTTCTCGGTAACGGGTCTTCCGCCGTTTTTGGGCGGTGAGATGCTCAGTCGTGCATTCATGAATTTATCGTCAACTTCAATAATAAAGGTTCCGTCGATAGGGTCTGCCATACTTATCATCTCTCTTCATAATTATGTGCGGTATTACTATCAGTTTAGCGGTTCAACATATCTGTCATTGATTTTCCGCAAATTGCATAATACATCAATTTATTATAACACATTTTTATGAAAATTTCTACATTTTTTACACAAAAATTTTTTGGGTCAATGTAGAATTTTTTTCAAATAAATTGAGCAAAAACACTAACAGATATTACCTGACGGATAATTTTTCCGTCAGAAATTCTTCGCGAAAGCCGCCTTGACGCTCACCCCGTCTATACGTCCGAGCTTCCCGGACAAAGCGGATATAGCGTCCTGCGGTGCGTCCATGGCTATGCTTATTATACTTATCCCCTTCTCGCGGTAGGGTATGCCCATTCTTCCGATGATATACTCGCTGTAATCATGAAGCACCGAGTTCACCTTCTCCGCGGACTCCGTCTTCTCCACGATCACACCGACAACTGCGACACGAGTTTCCATATTCCCCTCCGTTACCCCATATTGAGCTTTCTTACCTCGGTACCCTCCGAGAACGTGATAGCGTTGTACACGAACATCACCGAGTCGTAATTGTTCATTCTGATGCTTGATGTCAGATCGTTGATAAGGCGCAGGTCAAACACGTCGATACGGCTGAAATGCGCCGTCAGGAACGGTATCAGCGAGTTTGCGTAGCTGTCCTTGAATATCAGCAGCGCCGGGCCGTCCGAGCCGGTCTCTATGCTCAGATACGGCACGTTGGGACCCGTAAAGGAGCTGTACTTGTCCTTGACGTCAAGATACTCCCGGAAGTACAGGCTGTCGTATGACGTGCTCTTTCCGCCGTCGTTCACGGTCATTTTAAGCGCGTGATCCGTCTTTAAATGGTAGTAGTCTATTATGTCCGGCGTTATCGTGTCGTCGAGTGTCTTCGAGTACAGCGTTCCCCTGAACGAGCTTGACGCGTGCTCGATGTCGTATTCGTTCAGCTCGGACGGCTTGAAGCCCATTACCTTAGCCGCGTCATAGTACGCGAGGTACGCGCCGAACGATGTCCAGTGGTGATCGGTGCGGTAGTAGATGTAGTCCTCCGCGTGCGCCTTCATAGTGGGTATCACGTTGATAGTCTGAACACTGTCAAGGTTCTCGTGACAGAATTCGAGCAGTTCCGACTGACTTCCGACAGGCGCGCTGGACGGGAACAGGTCGGAATACACCTCCTGCGAAGTGGGCGCAAGCAGGAAGTACATCTGCGTGTCCGGATTGCGCTCGGCAAACTTGTTCATCGCTTTGAGGTTCTTGGAAATGAACTCCTCGTCGAAGCCCTCCCATATCTGCATCATTCTGTCGTCGGCGGTGAATACGCCCTTTATATCCACCTTTCCGATCAGCCGTTCGGTGCCGTTGCGAAGCTTTATCCACTGCTCACGCCCGAAAAACCTGTCCGAGAACCATTTCTCGATTCCGGTCATGAGCTTCTCGGACTTGTATGTCTCCACAGATACCTCCGGGAATGTCGCAAGCCTGCGGTTCTCGTTCTCCGAGAACGGCGAGGGGTCCTCCGGCAGCGTCAGGAACGTCATCACCGGAAATACGGCAAGCATCGCCGCGAACAGCGCTACCGTCACTATCTTGTATGCCTTTGTCTTCTTCTTCATTTATACATTCCTCAGAAATTAAAGTACAGGAAGGGGTTGTACGACGCGTCCACAAGATACGCCACACAGAGCAGGAACACGCCCGCCTTGCATACCGGCATAAGCGAATGAACAACAGCCGGAGCCCGCTTCTCCGCGCGCTCGGTGAGTATCTTCCACGCGTCGGTCGCCGCGAATATACCGACTACCAGCACTATGCCGTAGTTCACCAGCAGATACATCGCCGAGTTGTCGAACAGGACTCCCGACGAGCCGAACATAGCCCCGAAGTACGAGAGCGCCGCACCGATGTCCGGCGACGCGAACAGCACCCACCCGAACATAACGAGAAGCATCGTATATAGCCACTGTATCGCCGTCGGTAGCTTCTCCAGCAGCTTCCCGAGGAACAGCCTTTCCGCGATTATCACCACGCCGTACAGCACGCCCCAGATGATAAACGTCCAGTCCGCGCCGTGCCAGATACCGGTCAGTAGCCACACTATACCGAGGTTCATCACCGTCCGTCCGAGTCCCTTGCGGTTGCCGCCCAGCGGTATATACACATAGCTGCGGAACCACGCGCCGAGCGTGATGTGCCAGCGCCGCCAGAACTCCGAAATGCTCTTTGAGAGGTAGGGGTAGTTGAAGTTCTCCGGAAACGTGAATCCGAGCATTTTCCCGAGGCCGATCGCCATGTCGGAATAGCCCGAGAAGTCGAAGTATATCTGCAAGGTATAGGCGATGATGCCGAGCCACGCGCTCGATACGCTCACAGCGCTTCCCGCCTGAACGTCCTCAAGCACGGTGTCCCACATCGCGCCGATGCTGTTCGCGATGAGCACCTTTTTGCCCATACCGGTGACAAAGCGCAGGATCCCGTCATACAGCTTGTCAATGTCCACCGTACGGCGGTCTATCTCCTTCGAGATATCCGAGTAGCGCACGATAGGCCCCGCCACGAGCTGCGGGAACATGGTCACGAACGCGCCGAAGTTTATCGGGTTCTTCTGCACCTCGATCTCTCCGCGGTACATATCTATCGTGTAGGACATGGACTGGAACGTGAAGAAGCTTATACCTATCGGGAGCGTGTTCAGCGGGAGATCGCCGATACCGAGGAAGAACGCCTTGCTTATGTCGAGCACGTTCTCTCCGGCTATCGCGTTGATGTTCTCCGCCACAAAGCCGCTGTACTTGAACAGTCCGAGCAGTGTCAGGTTCATGACTATCGAAACGATAAGACAGGTAAGCCGTATCGCCTTTTTCTTACCGAACTTCCAGATCACGATACCCGCACAATAGTCGATAAGCGTGGATATGAGCATTATCACGATATACGACGGCTCTCCCCATGCGTAGAAGATAAGGCTTGACGCGAAGAGAACAAAGTTCTTAGCCCATTTCGGGACGATGTAGTATATCGTAAGCGTTCCTATCAGGAACATGAATATGAACACAAGACTTGAAAAAACCATATTTCCTCTTTAAAACAGTATTCTTGTCAAAAAACGAACACCACTAATTATAATACACAACTCCGTATTTGTCAATACATCACACATTGACTTATGTATAAAGGTATGCTATAATGATAACAAAAGACCACGCGTTGTTACGACATCCGGTTGATTTTCTCAGTTAACAGTTTACAGGTTACAGTTTACAGGTTTGGTGCGCGCTTCGCGCGAGGTTTTAAATTGTGACGAGATACGAAATTATGCTTCTCACAATTCAGATTTGCAGCAAAGCTGAATACAATTATCAATTATCAATTATAAATTAAAAAAACTCCGAGGTGATACTATGTCAATTACAGCTTCATTCATGGTTCCCCACCCGCCGATGATCGTTCCCGCAGTCGGGCGCGGAAGCGAGGCACAGGTCGCGGCGACCACTGCCGCTTACGAACAGGCGGCCGATGAGATCGCGGCGCTCGCCCCAGATACGATCATCATTTCAAGCCCTCACTCTGTCATCTACGCGGACTACTTCCACATTTCACCACGTTCGGGAGCTTCCGGCTCGTTCTCGCGGTTCGGAGCGCCCCAGGTGAGCTTCAACGAGAGCTACGACACCGAGCTTGTGCAGCTAACAGTACAGCTTGCCCGTGAGCAGGGCTTCCCGGCGGGAACTCTGGGCGAGAAAGACCCGGAGCTTGACCACGGGACTATGGTGCCGCTGTACTTCATACGCCGGAAGTACAAGGGCGGTAAGATCATGCGCGTAGGGCTGTCCGGACTGCCGCTCACCGAGCACTACCGGTTCGGTATGCTTATCCGGGAAGCGGTGGAAAAGCTCGGGAGAAAGGCCGTGTATGTCGCGAGCGGCGACCTCTCGCACAAGCTTCAGGAGTACGGACCTTACGGCTTCGCGCCGGAGGGCCCCGAGTACGACCGGCGGATAATGGACGTATGCGGGAGAGGCGCGTTCGGGGAGCTTTTCGACTTCGACGAGAGCTTCTGCGACAGCGCCGCCGAGTGCGGTCACCGCTCCTTCGTGATAATGGCGGGCGCGCTGGACGGACAGGCGGTAAAGACGACGGCGCTCTCTCACGAGGACGTTACCGGCGTAGGCTACGGTATCTGCACGTTCTACCCGACCGGCACGGACAGCGAACGCCGCTTCCTCGACAGGTACTTTGAGAAACGGGAACGGGAGCTTGCCGAGAAGCGCTCCGGCTCGGACGAATATGTGAAGCTTGCGGTGAAATCCCTCGAAAGCTATATCCTGCACGGCGAGCATATCTCCGTTCCGGCTGGGCTCCCCCCGGAAATGCTGAATACACAGGCGGGCGCGTTCGTGTCAATTCACAAGCACGGACAGCTTCGCGGCTGCATCGGGACTATCGCGCCGACGACAAGCTGCGTGGCGGAGGAGATAATCACCAACGCGATAAGCGCCTCCACCCGTGACCCGCGCTTTGACCCGATCACCGCAGACGAGCTGGAATGGCTCGAAGTCAACGTGGATGTGCTCGGCGAGCCGGAGAACATACCTTCGGCGGATATGCTTGACGTAAAGCGCTACGGCGTTATCGTCACGAGCGGCTACAAGCGGGGACTGCTGCTCCCCGACCTCGACGGCGTTGACACAGTCGAGCAGCAGATCGGCATTGCCCGCCGCAAGGCCGGTATCGGCGCAGGTGAGAATATAAAGCTCCAGCGGTTTGAAGTCGTGCGGCATTACTGAGAGGTGAAAAAATGGCAAAATGCGGAGTGTGCTTCCGGCACTGTGAGATACCGGAGGGCGGCACCGGCTTCTGCGGTGCAAGGACGTGTACCGGCGGAACGGTAACAGCCGCGAATTACGGGCGCGTCACCTCTGCGGCGCTCGACCCGATAGAGAAGAAGCCGCTGAACCGGTTTCACCCCGGGAGCATGATACTCTCGGTGGGGAGCTACGGCTGTAATCTGCGCTGTCCGTTCTGTCAGAACTACGACATTTCGTGGTCGAAGTACGCATTTCTGCTTGCGAACGAAGCGCAGACGATCATGCCTGAGGAGCTTGTCAGGAGCGCGGTGCAATACACCGACCGCGGCAATATCGGGGTCGCGTTCACCTATAACGAGCCGCTTATCGGCTATGAGTTCGTCCGCGACACCGCAAAGCTCGTGAAAGAAGCTGGTCTTGTGAATGTGATGGTCACCAACGGCACGGCGGAGACAGAGATACTTGAGGAGCTTCTCCCGTACACCGACGCTATGAACATCGACCTGAAAGGCTTCACCGACCGGTACTACTCACAGGTGCTTGGCGGTGACCGCGGACAGGTGATGAGGTTCATAGCCCGCGCGGTCAGGGACTGTCACGTCGAACTTACGACCCTCATTATTCCCGGCGAGAACGACAGCGAGGAAGAGATGAGGGAGCTTTGCACATGGGTCGCTGAACTCGGAACGGAAATACCGCTGCATATCTCGCGGTTCTTCCCGCGCTTTAAGATGACCGACCGGAAAGCGACAGACGTTGCGAAGATATACAGACTCGCGGATACTGCGCGGGAATACCTCAGATATGTTTTTACAGGAAACTGTTGATAACCCGGAACACCGTTCCGCACCTACTTCCCCTGCACTAAGGCGGGGGAAGCCTCGTTTTCGGACTAAGTGAGAAAAAACTTGCAAATCTCAGTTTTTTGTGGTATAATGATAAGGATGATTTTAAATAAGAAAGGATTGATCCATTATGGCAGGTCTTATGCTCGGAAATCAGGCTGTGGCAAGAGGATTGTACGAGGCGGGCGTTGAGTTCGTTTCCAGCTACCCCGGCACCCCCAGCACCGAGATAACGGAATTTGCTTCCACCTACGACAAAAATGAAATGTACAGCGAATGGGCTCCCAACGAGAAGGTAGCCTGTGAAGCCGCTATCGGCGCTTCCTTTGCGGGAAGACGTTCGTTCTGCGCTATGAAGCACGTCGGGCTCAACGTAGCCGCCGACCCGCTCTACACCGCGTCCTACACCGGCGTGAACGGAGGCTTCGTACTCGCGGTCGCGGACGACCAAGGTATGCACTCGTCACAGAACGAGCAGGATTCCCGCAACCACGCGATAGGAGCTAAGGTCCCGATGCTCGAACCGTCCGACTCAGGCGAATGCAAGGAGTTCACCAAGCTCGCCTACGAGATCTCCGAACAGTTCGACACCCCCGTGATACTCCGCCTTTCGACCCGCGTTGCACACTCCCAGAGCGTCGTTGAGACCGCGGACAGGATAACCGTTCGCAAGGACTATACCAAGAACCCGCACAAGAACATCATGACCCCGGCAAATGCCAAACCCAAGCACATCGTGGTCGAGGAGCGCACCAGAAAGCTCCGCGAGTATGCCGAGACCTCCCCCCTCAACAGAGTTGAGATGTTCGACACAAAGATCGGCATTATCGCCAACGGCGCGGCTTACCAGTACGCCCGTGAAGCGCTCGGCGAAAAGGCAAGCTACTTAAAGCTCGGTATGGTCAACCCGCTCCCCGTGAAGCTAATCAAGGACTTCGCCGCTAAGGTGGACAAGCTGTATGTGGTAGAAGAGCTCGACGACATCATCGAGACCCACTGCCGCAAGATAGGTCTCGACCCGATCGGCAAGGAGCTGTTCACGTTCATCGGCGAGTACTCCCAGACCTACCTGCGCGAGAAGATACTCGGCGAAAAGAACGAGTTCGTTCAGCTCGAAGATACTATCCCGATACGTCCCCCCGTTATGTGCGCGGGCTGTCCTCACAGAGGCGTGTTCTATACCCTCAAGAAGCTCGGCGTGTTCGTAAGCGGCGATATCGGCTGCTACACCCTCGGATCGGCTGCACCTCTCGACGCTATGGACACCACAGTCTGTATGGGTGCCTCGGTAAGCGGTCTGCACGGCTTCAACAAGGCTATGCGCGGCGAATACGAGGGCAAGGCTGTCGCGGTCATCGGCGACTCGACGTTCATTCACTCCGGCATCACCGGACTTATCAACATAGCCTACAACCGCACCAACTCCACCGTTCTGATACTCGACAACAGCATCACCGGCATGACCGGTCACCAGAATAACCCCGCCAACGGCAAGAACATCTACGGCGACCCGGCTTCGGCTGTGGATCTGGAAGCGCTGTGCCGCTCGATAGGCATTGACCGCGTGACGGTAGTGAACCCCGGCGACCTCGCGGAGACCGAGCGCGTGATAAAGGAAGAGCTCGCCGCGGACGCACCCTCCGTTATCATCTGCCGCAAGCCCTGCGCGCTGCTCAAGACCGTGAAGCACAAGCCGCCGTTCAGAGTCGACAGCGACAAGTGCAGGAGCTGCAAGGCGTGCATGAGGATAGGCTGTCCCGCGATCTCGATAACGGACGGCAAGGCGCAGATAGACAACACACTCTGCGTTGGCTGCGGACTCTGCACCCAGATGTGCAAGTTCGGCGCGATAGAGGAATAAGGGGAGGTAACGTAAAATGGCTGAAACAAAGGCAATAATGCTGGTCGGCGTGGGCGGACAGGGAACCCTGCTCGCAAGCCGCATACTCGGTAACGTTCTGCTCTCCGCAGGTTACGACGTTAAGGTGAGCGAGGTACACGGAATGTCCCAGCGCGGCGGTTCCGTCGTAACATACATCAAGTACGGTGACAAGATCTTCTCCCCCGTGATCGAGAAGGGCGAGGCGGACGTGATAATCTCCTTCGAGGAGCTTGAAGCGGCACGCTGGCTCCCGTACCTCAAAAAGGGCGGCAAGATCATCACCAACTCTCAGCAGATAAACCCGATGCCCGTCATCATGGGCGTTCAGGAGTACCCGGAAAACCTCACCGAAAAGATACGCGCGAAGGGCGTTGACATCACCGCGAGAGATGCGCTTTCCCTCGCGGAACAGGCGGGCAGCTCCCGCGCGGTGAACGTGGTGCTCATGGGACTTATCTCAAAGACCGCCGGCTTCCCCGAGGAAGCATGGCAGGCGGCG
>JAFZOA010000245.1 GCA_017550775.1 Ruminiclostridium sp.
TAAGCGAAGGTGTCGATTATATCAATGCTATGGTCATGATCGGCGACAACAGTTACCGGATGAAGGTATGGTCATCGTTCGACGAAACTCTTGCTCTTATGCGTGAGTATAACTGCGAGACATTCGAAAACGTGTTCTCCGGAGTCGTGAAATACTATATTTTCAAAGCGACAAGCACCGGTCAGTACACCGGAGAACTGAAAAAGACCTATATGAATGAACACGGTGTTATAATACCCTATCAGCAGCCGAAGGAATACCGCGAGCTCACCGAAGAGCAGGCGAAAGCGCTTCTGACACATTCGTCACAGCAGACCGTTTACGAAAACAGCAGAGACATTTACATTATCCTGCCCATAAGCGAGCACCGCAGCGAATATGACGGAAGCATCACCTATCTGCTCGGTGCAGGCACCGCAGTACAGTATTATGTTACCGAGCCGAACTGCGAAACAGCGGCGGAGGTTTACGCGAACGCCCCCGCCGTAAGCGCCGAAGACATCACAAAATATCTCGGCGAATATTATTACTGACGGGAAAGGAGACTGAAAGATGAAATATTATCTTTATAAACTGAAAACGCTCAAAGCGCATATCATCACTATGTTCATTCTCTCGTTCGCCTCCTACCCGCTTTTCTGCATTGTATTTTCCGATTACGTTTCTGCGTGGGCGGCGATCACAGACAAATCAAATTCAGACCTTTACCGCAATTCACCCGAGTATTATATTGCGGAAGCAAGCATCAGGGATAAGGCTTCGACCACCGTGTTTATGGCAGTAATAGGTGCGGTCGCGCTTATCGCTCTGTTCACAATGGGAATACCGATCCTTATGAAGTGCTTCGGTTATCTGCATAAAAAGCCGCGCGCGGATATGGAGATGACCGCGCCGGTAACGGCAGGCACTCGCTTCTTCGGGAACTTTTTCGCGGGACTTACGGTCTATCTTGTTCCGCATATAATCGCGGTCATCATCGGCTCTGCTGTACTCGGCGGGAACTTCGGAGACTCGCAAACAGAAGCGTTCTGCGACATCGTGAAAAGAATGATGATCTACGGGATTATGATGTGCGTGCTGTTCTACTGCACGACGACGCTTATCGCCGCGGTCTGCGGACGGACAAGGACAGCGGTGATCATTACGGTCTTTATGAACCTCGCTGCTCCCGTGATAACATTCACGTCAGGCGTTCTTTCGTTCAGATACGGCTTCGGGCTTTACACAGGACTTATCGATGAGATGACAGGAAAGGTCAGCTGGCTCACACCGCTCGGGCTGCTGATAAGATTCTTTGTCCGGGGCATTTTCGGAACTAAGTCCGACGGCGATATCGGGATAATGCAGCTGATACCGTTCCTGCTCTACTGTGCGGCTTTTGTCGCAGCGGCTTACTTCCTCGTGAAGCACCGCCGCCACGAGCGCACGGGAAGCGCTTACGCATTCAGATACGCGCGTCACGTATTCACGGGAACTGCGATACTCGCGGTAACTATGGCTACAGCCACCGAAGCAGTCCTTAGCTTTGAGGACTATTATTTCCGCGGCATTTCCCCTGCAACAGCCGCGGGGATAACCGTCGTGTACATGGTGGTCTGGCTTCTCGCATCATTCGGCTGCTTCTGCGCGTTCGAGTTTGCCGAAAGCAAGGGAGAAAAGCACAGAAAAAAGCGCTTTATACTGCTCGCGCCGCTTATCATCGGAAGCGTTGCTGTAACGTACCTTTCAACGCTTACGCAGGGCTACGGCGCGGCGTATGACATCCCCGATGTGAGCGAGATACA
>JAFZOA010000024.1 GCA_017550775.1 Ruminiclostridium sp.
ATGATAGCGTCAACGATACTCGGCAAGATGCAGCAGGCGGCAAAGAAGATACCGCTCAAGAAGATGATAGCCCACGAGACCTTCGGAAAGAAGTTCAAGGGCATAATCTCCGGCGGCGCTTACCTTGACCCTGCGATAATCTCGGGATATAAGGAATTCGGCATTGATATCGCCCAGGGCTACGGCATGACCGAATGCTCGCCGAGAATATGCACGGCTATACTCGGCTGCACAAAGACCGATTCCGTCGGCAAGATAGTCCGGGGCTGTGAAGTAAAGACCGTTGACGGCGAGATCTGGGCAAGAAGCAAGTCGGTAATGAAAGGGTATTACAAAAATCCCGAAGAGACCGCGAACTCGCTCACAGAAGACGGCTGGCTGAAGACCGGAGACCTCGGTTATGCCGACGACGAGGGCTGGCTCTATATCACCGGAAGGAAAAAGAACCTTATCATCCTCTCAAACGGCGAGAACGTTTCTCCGGAAGCTATAGAAGGCAAGTTCGCCGTATTCCGTGCGATAAAGGAGATCGTGGTCTATGAGGACAACAAGCTCATAACCGCACAGATATATCCCGACCCGGATTACAAATCAAAGGATATACAGGCGGAGATACGCAAAAAAGTGGACGAAGTCAACGACTGCCTTCGCTCCGAAATGCGCATAGTTAACATCATCTCCCGCGACCACGAATTCGTAAAGACCGCGTCAAGAAAAATAATCCGCGCAAGGATAAACGAGTGACGGATATGGATATAGGATATATCGTATCGGTCGCGCTGAATATTCTGAGCTTTATCCTGACCGTCATCGGCACGTATGTTATGATAAAAGGCATTGACGCGGACGAACATCTTGCCGCGGACGGCTGGGGCTCGATAAAATATTTCACGGTGCAGTCAAATCTCCTGTACGGCATTTACGCGGGCGTGTTCGCGGTCTGCGAGCTGATATACGGCTCGGCTGATGATATACCGCAGTTCCTGTATGTGCTGAAATACATCTTCACTGTCGGTGTGACGCTCACGATGCTGACTGTTATATGCTACCTTGCTCCGGTAGTCGAGAAGTCCTACCCGAAGCTCTTCAAGGGCGCGAACCTGTACTTTCATCTCATAGTGCCGCTTCTCGGCATCATATCGTTCTGCTTCTTTGAGAAAGAAGCGGAGATAAGCGTACCGTTTGTGTTCCTCGGACTTATCCCGTTCGGACTGTATGGGATATACTACTCGATAAACGCGCTTTCTCACGCTGAGAACGGCAAGGTCGATCTCGAATCGCCTGCTCATGTCGACAAGGAGCTTTTGGTGCAGCACATGAACGACCTTGCCGAGGGCAAAGAGATAACGCTGCCGATCTTCCAGTTCTCCGACCAGTCACGCCACTGGGGACCGAAGCTGCGGCGTGAAAAGAACGATATTTTCATCTACGAGGGAACTCACGCGCTGAACCCCGATGTTACGGGGCTTGCGTCAGCGTGGTCGCACAAGATGTATGTCAGCGTCCGCACAAGGCTTCAGTACGATGTCAAGGGCGGTGACGACAAGCTGCTCGACCCTGCATACATC
>JAFZOA010000246.1 GCA_017550775.1 Ruminiclostridium sp.
CTTTGAAAAGAGAAAATGTGACAGCCGCGTCGAAGACGAGGAAAGGCTCCGAAGGCTTGCTGGCGCAAGGCGAGGAGACTTGACGAAGTATTCGGCGTGGATGGCGCGTTTTCTCTCAAATGGGTTTTTAGAGGTTCCCTTTATATCAGATTATGATGTATTTTTCTATTTCCGCGGGTTCCGTCCCGTACCAAAGCCCCTCGATCACCCTGCACAGATCGGTGCTTTCCGTGTCGAGCAGCATCATAAGCGAATACAGCGTCTCGGTCTCGTTCATGCTCACGGCAAGTCTGTGCCGGAAGTAGTGATAATCCGCGATATTCACGTTGATCTCGGGGATATCGGAGCTTTCCTCCCGTATGATGCGTTCCGAAACGAACATTTCTCTGAGCAGAGTCACCGCGTCGTCGGCTTTCAGAGCCTCGTCGATCTCACAGCGTCTGAGTCGCTTGTGGTACGGGATCAGGAGCTCCTTGATGCGGTCGTTGTCCATTCCGAAGGCTTTAAGGCGCAGACAGGTCAGAAGGTTGTCCGCGTCGGTCTTTCGCAGGAAGAACTCTTTGAGAAGCTCGCGGTTCTTTCCGCGCTCCGAGGCGTTTATGTGCTCAAACGCCCACTTTATATAGCACACATTTATCGTGGTTATGATACGGTTCAGATCCGGTTCCGGCGCGGTCATGAGGGGGTGGAGAGGTTTGTAGTAGATCGTGCCGCGTATGATCTCCGCCGCAAGTCTTAAATCTTTTGCCGCGGCGAGCGCCATAGGGTCGAAGCTGAACGCATCCGCGAGATACTCCGGGAACGAGACGACGAAGCCCTCCTGTCCGCCGGAGGATATGGCGATCACGGCTTTTATGAGCTGTTCGCACTCGATCCGGCGCACATAGAAGCTCATAATGCCGGTCTTGTCGCCGTTACGGAACTTGCAGACGCGAAGGTACTGGTCATAGACGTTCTTGACTATGAGAGCTTCCGCCTGCTCTCTGTGTACGACAGCCTCCTCGGTATCCGCAAACGCCGCGGCATACAGCGGCTTGGTCTTGAGGTACGCGACTGCGGCGGGTACAGACCCCTTGTGTATGAGCACGGTATAGTCGTCCTTCGTAAGCATTTTGCCGTGAATTGCCCGTGCCTTTGCTATGACCGCGTTGTTTGTCATGACCTCACCTCCGTCCGCACGCAGCTTTTCTTATCATTCAAGTCTGAGGATCCTGTCGGTGATCTCTTTCTTCCACTGTTCTCTGCCTGCCGACATCTTCTCGTCAAGCACACGGCATCTTTCCTCTGCCTTCTTTTCCGCGGCGGCTATCTCCTTATCGGAAACTGCTCTGAGCTCGGCAAGCTTCTTGCTCGCTTCTCCTGCAAGCTCGTCGGCGTTTTCCGCGGCAAGGCGCTCTTTGTCCGCCTTAGCCTCCGCAAGCAGGGCTTTTGCTTTCGCGGCAGCGTTCTCGGTTATGGCCCGCGCCCTCTTATCGGCATCTATTATAGCGGTAACGGAGTTTTCCATGCAGCATCCCCCATTCGTTATGCGTGATAAAGCAACTTCTTTCGTTCATCCGAACTGCGTCATCGGCGGCTTTTCATACCTTTCCGTCATCCGGTAAGAGGTATATGTTATCGCCGCTTTTGGATTTACATTTATTTTACACAAATATACTACTTTATCATATTACATTTTCGTCAGAATGTCAAGATGTATAATTTACTAAAATACCCAGTTGAATTGTTGCATAATGTCTACTACTCTCACACGATCCGCTCACGGCACAGAAAAACCGCTCTCCCACATTCAGGCGGGAGAGCGGACGGAGAGCGTTTCTGCGGGGCGGTCATATCTTCAGCTCCGGGCATTGAGACCAAAGCTTACGGACAGGGCACCGTCAACACGCTGCATATCCTTGCTGTCAAGCTCGCCCATGCGCTCCTTCAAACGTTTCTTATCTAATGTACGAACCTGCTCAAGCAGCACCACCGAGTCCTTCGCAAGCCCACAGTTCACCGCATCCAGCGAGATATGTGTCGGAAGCTTTGTCTTTTCCCGCTGGCTCGTGATAGCCGCCGCTATGACGGTAGGGCTGTGCTTGTTCCCGATATCGTTCTGTACTATAAGGACCGGACGTATCCCGCCCTGCTCCGAGCCTACCACGGGGCTGAGATCCGCGTAGTATATTTCTCCGCGTCTTATGGTCATATTTATTACCGTCCTTTCAGATGTTTTCTGCTTATATTTTTAACATCGGAACGAGAATTATTCATTCACACCCCGTTCTTTATATTTTATTCCCGGACGCTTGTTCGGGCAAATATTCACCCGCCGGAAGAATTGAGAAAAATACAATGCAAAGTATAGTCAGTATCAACCGCCGCTCATCCGTAGCACGAGAAAGTTTTCGGCTTCTCCTCAGAACTTCAACGAACAAAAAAAGGTTGACTTTTAAGGGGAATGTTTGTATAATTAGAGGTGGTGATGATATGAAACGCAGATCTTTGTCGGTCATTCCGGCTTTCATACTGACTGTGCTTGCGCTCGGCTCCTGCGGGAATACGACACCCGCGGCATCAAGCGGTACCACGGCGCAGACAACGACAACAGCGGCTGAGCAGTCGATGACTGAACCGTCGATGACAGAATCATCAGCGGCAGAGCAGACAACCACGGAACAGGCGGCTGTTGAAGGGACAAGCAATGAAAAAACTTCCGACGACACGCTCTCGTTCGAGGACAGGCTGATATCCGAGTCCCTTTTCTCACTCGGAAGCACCGAGCGGTTCAGGAAGGTGTTTGAAAAGGCGAAAAACGGCGAGGAGATCACCGTTGCGTACATAGGCGGCTCGATAACCGAGGGATATACGGTCAAGCCGGAGGAATGCTGGGCATATCTCACACACCGGTGGCTCTGCGAAAAGTACCCCGACGCGAAGATAAACTACGTCAACGCAGGTCTGAGCGGCACACCCTCCACTCTCGGACTGATACGCTGCGAGCGCGACGTGATAGAGCCGTGCGGCGAGCCGGACATAGTATTCGTGGAGTTCGCGGTGAACGACGACAGCAGCGCGGTCACCAAAGAGGCATACGAGAGCCTCGTCCGCAAGCTTCTGCTTCTCGACAGCGCCCCGGCGGTATCTCTGATATTCATGCGCACGGACAACGGCTACAGCTGTCAGGACTGGCAGCGGGAGGTCGGATACCTGTATCATCTCCCCATGATAAGCGTGAACGACGCGCTCAGTCACGCCATAGACAACGGCGATATGACATGGGCGAACTACTCCAACGACGGCGCGCACCCCAACCCCGAGGGCTGCAAAATGATAGCAAGTATGGTGGAGTATATGCTCGACGCGGCAGCCGGCGACCGCGAGACATACAGGGAATATGAGGAAAGTGCGCCGATAGACGATGTAAACGCGGTCGTGCCCATATACGGAAGCGACTTCGTGAATATGCACCTTACCGACGCGGCGGAGCTCGAACCCGTTGACGCGGGCGAATACACGGTGACTGAGGCTCTCGCGGCATTCCCGAACGCCTGGACGCGAAAGGGCGGAGAGAACGAGGGGATAACCTTCGACATGGAATTCGACGACCTGTTCATGGTGTACCACTGCAACAAGTCCAAGCACTACGGCACCGCGGAGGTGTACGTTGACGGCGAGCTCAAGACCGAGGTGGTGAGCAACGCGGCGGACGGCTGGAGCAACCCGGTGCCGCAGCTCATAACACGCGGCGAGGGTAAGACATCGCACACGGTAGAGGTTAAGATCAAGGGC
>JAFZOA010000247.1 GCA_017550775.1 Ruminiclostridium sp.
CATTCGATTTCGTACAGCGGCGACTCCGCAATATAGACATAGCCTTCCCGGATCAGCGTAGGCACAAGGCGGTACAGCATGGTGAGGATCAGTGTGCGGATCTGGAATCCGTCCACGTCGGCATCGGTGCATATCACCACCTTGCTCCAGCGCAGGTCGTCGAGGTTAAAGCTCGAAATGTTCTTGTTCGCCTTGGTCGTGACCTCAACTCCGCAGCCGAGTACGCGTATAAGGTCGGTGATTATCTCGGACTTGAAGATCTTGTCGTAGCCGGCTTTCAGACAGTTGAGTATCTTTCCGCGTATCGGCATGACCGCCTGGTACTCCGAGTCGCGCGCGAGCTTTACCGAGCCCAGCGCCGAGTCACCCTCCACAATGTAGATCTCACGTTTGGAAACGTCCTTGCTGCGGCAATCGACGAACTTCTCGACGCGGTTGGAGAGGTCGAGTGTACCGGTGAGCTTCTTCTTCACGCCGGCGCGTATCTTGTCGGCATTCTCACGGGCACGCTTGTTAATGATTATCTGTTCGCAGATCTTGAGTGCCTCGTCGG
Source organism: Ruminiclostridium sp. (assembly GCA_017550775.1). The sequence continues at coordinate 554 of JAFZOA010000247.1, forward strand.
GGTTCTCGATGAAGTAAACCTCGATGCAGTGCTTGAGCCAGTCGCGCATTGCCTCGTATACGAACTTGTTGGTGATCGACTTCTTTGTCTGGTTCTCATAGCTTGTCTGGGTGGAGAAGTTGGACGAGATGAACACGAGACATTCCTCGATGTCGCTGAACTTTATGGAGCCTTCACCCTTGTTGTACTTGTTCGTGGATTTCAGGTAGCTGTCTATCTGCGAGGTGAGAGCCTGCTGCATAGCCTTGTCGGGGCTGCCGCCGTGCTCCAGCCACGAGGAGTTGTGATAGTGCTCGATAAGCTTCACCTTGTTGGAGAACGCGAGCGCGACGTGGAGCTTTACCTTGTACTCGTCCTTGTCCTCGCGGTCCTTACCGACGCGCTGAGCCGACCAGTCCTGGGGTGTTCCGATAGCGGTTTCCCCGACGACCTCTTTCAGGTAGTCGGAAATGCCGTTCTCGTAGCAGTATTCCTTCTCGTCGAACTCTCCGTCCTCATTCTCGGTACGGTACACGAACACAAGCCCGTCGTTGACTATGGACTGGCGGCGCAGGATATCGTCGAGGAACTCGTCGCCGATGTCGATATCGGTGAACACGTCGAGGTCGGGCTTCCACCTGATGATCGTACCGCTCTGACCTGTGGAGCGGGTGCGGACGAACCCTTTGCCGTCCTTGTCGCCGGTGACGTTGAAGCCCTTCTCGAACCGCAGGGAGTAGTGCCACGTCCCGTTGTCCGCTTCTACGTTCATATACTCTGCGGCAAACTGCGTCGCACAGAGTCCGAGACCGTTGAGTCCGAGCGCGAAGGAATAGTTGTCACCGCTGTTGTTCTCGTACTTGCTGCCCGCGTAGAGGGTGCAGAATGCGAGCTCCCAGTTGTACTTTTCCTCGCTGCTGTTATAGTCGATCGGGATGCCGCGTCCCATATCGGCGACTTCGAGCGACATATCGGCGAACCGTGTTATCACGATACGCTTGCCATATCCCTCTCTCGCCTCGTCTATGGAGTTGGACAGTATCTCGAATACCGAGTGACGGCAGCCCTCTATGCCGTCGGAGCCGAAAATGACCGCCGGGCGCTTTCGTACCTGATCGGGGCCTTTCAGCGATTTTAAGCTGTTATCATCGTATGCTTTCTTACCCATTCTCATTATCTCCGTTTATCGGTTTGTTGTTCACACCGCAGCAGGCGAAGTGAACGATACATTTTCCTATACTTTGTCCTGTTTTCAAAAAATACCTATATATTATACCACAAACCTCAGCCGATTTCAAGTGTTTTTTTCGTTACGGGCAAATCGGTGTGATTTTTATACCGGAACATGGTATAATACCAAAAAGCGCCCCCTGTATTCAGCAGGGGGCGCTACCAATGTTTATCAGAGCATTTTCAGTTCGATGAAGTCATCATCACTCGCCGGTGAATCGGGATCTTCGGGCTTGTCATCATCGTAGGAGATTGTGGAGGATGACGTATCTGAACCGTAGATAGAGTAGCCGTGACCGCTGCTCTCGCTTATCTTCTCACGTTCCATATCCGCAAGACTTGCAAGGCTGTCGTAGCTGCGGCCGCTGCGGGGGATAACTACACCGCCGACAGATACGCCGACAGAGATATCCGAAGACTCGCCGAACTGCTTCTTAGCGGCTTCGTTTATCTGCTCTTCAAGTCTCATGGTGAGGTGCGCTACAACGCCTTCGTTGTCACAGTTCCTGAGGAATACGGTGAAGACCTCTCCGCCGAGTCGGCCTCTTATATCGTCATCGTTGGTGTTGTTCTTAAGCAGTTTTCCGAATGAAGCAAGAAGCTCGTTTGCAGCCTCATGTCCGCGGACATTGTTTATGACCTTGAAGCCGTCGATGCTTATATTAAGCAGTATACCGCTCTCTTCCTCGCAGGACTTTTCAAGAAGTCCGACAACGCCGCTGCGGTTGTTGAGACCGGTGATACTGTCTATCACCGCTTCCTCGTTGAGTCTGTTGGTGCGGAGAGTCTGCTCGGTAATGTCATGTACCATTATGATCGTACAGTCGCAGTTTCCGACATAGTCGATGTAGTTGTTCTTCTTTACCGAGAAAATGCGGTCGCCGCGCTCAACCTTATCGGTGCCGGAGATCATGGAGATGAACTTGGTAAGGCTTTCCTGGCTGCTTTCGGTGAGCTCCATGAATACGCTTTTGGCCGCCTTGTTCGCAAAGAGGTAGTTGTCCTTCTTGTCGAGAATGATAACGCCGTCGTTGGGGCTGTCAACGCCGCAGCTCTTACCGAATGCAAGCAGATCGGAGTTGTCGAAGGACTTGGTCATTATTATGAGAAGGAGCATAGCCGCTGTTACTGCGATCACTGCGATAGCGCCGCCTGCTATTACTGCGAGAGTGAGAAGTATCGCAAGCACAGCAAGGAATTTCATCGAACCAGAAGCCTTGACTACCTTCCTTGATATACGGGCAACGATGTAAATGCCGGTGATCGCGATAGCAGCGATCATAACGCCGTTGAGAGCATAGTAGGTGATGCCGGATGTGTAGGTTGCGGTATACATACCAGATTCGTCAGAAGCCGTTACACTCACATTTGTAAGGCAAAGTCCGTGTAAGCGTGTAAGAGCGATAACGATAGAATATATCATCGTTATAAGACCGTCAAATGTTTTGAGCGGCTTCGGGATGATCACTCCGCAGACAGCTGCGATAGAGTACATGAACGCAATGCCGGTAAGTGCAAGTGAAATAAGTCCGGTCACGGTAAGCAGGATGAAGGTCTCCGGGGTAGAGCAGTATTGCAGGATGTAGCTTGACGCTCCGTACGCGAGTGCGCCGGAGAATGCCGCCGCCGCCCATTTGCCGGAAGCGGTGGATCTTGAAAAAGTGACGATCGACAGGGATACGAGCGACAGTATCATAAGAACCGCCGTGAGTACAGTCAGTAACATAATAACTCCTTATCGTTAAAGAATGGTTTGGCGGCTGTATCACGCCACACAGCATGGCACACAGCCCACCTATCTTATTATTATATAAAACCGGCGCATATTTGTCAATATAAATATTTATTAAATATATAATGATTTGGCATAGATTATTGTGCATTATAGACTGCGTATATAAATATTGACGGGTGAGATTGTGCAGAACTGTCAAAATGACAGACAGAGTGATACATGAAAACCAGAGAAACCTAAAATGCAGAAAGTTTCACAAAAAACTCTTGTATAAATAAGAAAAATGTGTTATAATTATTAAAAGTGCTAACGATAACGGAGTAACGCGGAAAAGGAAGTGCTTATACAGAATGACCATACGAAAAAAGGCACGGATCACGGATATGGCGATCATCGCGGTTATACTGACGCTGGCGGTCATCGGTACAGTATTTTTGCTCCTGCCGGAAAACACGGAAACCGATGAAACGAAGATATCGGCGGATACAGACGGTGACGGTGAGATAACATACCGCGACTATAACGGAAAACGCATCGGCATCAAGACAGGTTCGAGCTTTGAGCCGATCACATTTGAGTATTTCCCCGACAGCGAGTATGTTTACTTCGATACTACAAGTGATCTTGTGACCGCGCTGAAGAATAACAAGATCGACGCGTTTCTCGAAGACGAGCCGGTAATGCGAATGGTGACCGTCGAGAATGATGATCTCGATTACATAAGTAAGCCCATAAAGGTCGAAGGCTACTCCTTTATCTTCCCTAAAAACAGCGAAAAGGGAGATAAGCTTCTTACACAGTTCAATGAGCTGCTGTCAAAGCTGAAAGAAAACGGAAAACTTGTCGAAATGTCCGACAAGTGGTTTGGCAGCGACGATACCCTGAAGACATTTGACCGCATTTCCTCGTCCGGCGAAAACGGAGAGCTTCTCGTTGCCGGCGGGCATGACAAAGAGCCTTTCAATTATTATCTGAACAATGAGTATACCGGTTACGCTGTGGAGCTTATAACCGTGTTTGCCCAGGAATACGGGTACGGCATCAGATTTGAGACCCCGAACCTTGCCGCGGAGCTCGCGGGGGTGGCATCCGGAAAGTACGACATCGGAATAGGGGCGATCTCCGTAACAAATGAACGAAAGGAGAATGTGAACTTCTCCGACACGGTGTACAATGGCGGAGTTGTGCTCATGGCGCGTGGCAACGAGCTGCACAGCCTTGCCTATGATCTGCCGATCTCTTCGTTTGACGGCAAGCGCGCAGGTGTGATAACCGGGTCGATGCACGATTCTGTTATCGGAGCGAATCTTCCCAACGCGACGATATACAACTATAACAACTACTCCGATCTGGTTGCCGCGCTGCGTGCCGATAAGATAGACTTCTTCCTCGGCGGGTACGAGAATGTGGCGCTGCTCCGGAAGGAAATGCCTGACCTGATATACCTTGAGCTTCCGATCGCTACGCTGGACTGCGGAGCTCTGTTCCCGAAGACTGACGAGGCGGACAAACTCCGCGGTGAGTTCGACGGGTTCTTAAAAAAGATCAAAGCAGACGGAACGCTCGAAAAGATACGCCATTACTGGATGAGCGACGACTGCGAAGGGGACTTCGTGGAGGTGGAAGGGCTCTCCGCTGAGAACGGCACTATCCGTTTTGTCAACGACACGATCGACCCGCCGCTCTCGTTCATCTCTAACGGCAAGGTCGCCGGCATAGAGCCCGACCTGATAGTGCGGTTCTGCAAGGAATACGGCTACGGTCTGGAGTTCATCAACTCCGATCTCGCGGGGCTTATACCGGGACTTACCACCGGAATGTACGACATGGGCATGGGCGGTCTTGTCATCACGGAGGAGAGAAAGCAGAGCGTGAACTTTTCGATACCGTACGTTTCGAGCGACCTGCTGATTATTACCGATCCGGTGAAGACCGGCGATACGGGAAGCAAAGTCAGCTTCTTTGAGAGCATCGCGGACAGCTTCGAGAAGAACTTTATCCGTGAGGACCGCTGGAAGCTGATAGTTGAGGGTATCGGGACCACATGCCTGATAACGTCGCTCTCGGCACTGTTCGGCTCGGTACTCGCGTTCCTCGTGTGTATGTTCCGGCGGACAGGAAGCAGGCTTGCGAACCTTATTTCCGATATATATGTGAAGCTTCTTCAAGGCACCCCGATAGTCGTGCTGCTGATGATACTCTACTACGTCATTCTCGGCAAAACCGGGCTTGAAGCGGTTTGGGTAGCGATCATCGGGTTCACTCTGAATTTCGGAGCGTATGCCTCCGAGATCATGCGTTCCGGTATCGAGAGCATCGACCCGGGACAGCGTGAAGCCGCCCTCGCACTCGGATACAGCGAGAACCAGACCTTCTTCCGCTTCATCTTCCCGCAGGCGGCAGTCCGGTTCCTTCCGGTTTACAGGGGCGAGGTAGTGTCGCTTCTCAAAAGCACATCCATAGTCGGCTATATAGCGATACAGGACCTCACGAAGATGAGCGATATCATAAGGAGCCGTACCTACGAAGCGTTCTTCCCGCTTATCGCAACGGCTGTCATCTACTTCATTCTCGCGTGGATAATATCTATGATATTAAAGCTGATACTTAAAGTATTTGACCGGAAGCATAAGAAAGGCGGTACAGCAAAATGAGCATGATAAAGATAGAACATCTGAGAAAAGAATACCCGAACGTAACTCCCCTCAAAGACGTGTGCGTCGAGATCAACAAGGGGGACGTTATCTCGGTCATAGGCCCCTCGGGAACGGGAAAGTCAACGCTTCTGCGCTGTCTTAACCAGCTTGAGGAGCCCACCTCCGGCACTGTGACTGTTGACGGTAAGGTCATAACCGACCCGAAATGCGATATCTCGCTCGTCCGTCGCAAAATGGGCATGGTGTTCCAGTCGTTCAATCTTTTCGCAAACCTGAACATAGTGGAGAACGTCATGTCCGCACCGGTGAATCTGCTCAAAGTCCCGAAAGAGCAGGCGAGAAGAGAGGCTATGGAGCTTCTGAAACGCGTCGGCCTCGCGGAAAAGGCAGAGAACTACCCCGACGAGCTTTCCGGCGGTCAGAAGCAGCGTGTGGCAATTGCGAGAGCGATCGCGATGAAGCCCGAGATAATCCTGTTTGACGAGCCGACCTCCGCGCTCGACCCGACTATGGTGGGTGAGGTGCTGTCGGTAATACGAAGCCTTGCCAAAGAAGGCATGACGATGATGATAGTCACCCACGAAATGAAGTTCGCCCGTGACGTGTCCAACCGCGTGTTCTATATGGACGAGGGAGGGATCTACGAGGACGGAACTCCGCAGCAGATATTCGAGTCTCCGCTCAAAGAAAAGACCCGTATCTTCATCAAGCGCCTGAAACAGCTAACCGCAGATATGACTTCGCCCGATTACGACTTCATCGGCTTCATTTCCCGGATAGAGCAGTTCGGCAGAGACAATCTTATCCCGGTCACGCGAACGCAGTATATCCAGCTTTCCTTTGAAGAGCTCGTGATACAGAACATCATTAAGAACGGCAAGGATGTGTTCCCGGCACGCGCGGTCATCGAGCACTCCGAGACCGAAGATAATGATACGCTCACGATAACCTACGGAGGGAAGAAATATGATCCCTTCGTTGACGGAGACAAACTGTCCCTTGCGATAGTGAACAAATTTGCAAAAGACACAGGATATACATACGACAGCGGAAAAAACAGTGTGACCGTAAGATTCTGAAATATTTTTGATCCTTCGGAGGTGTAAATAATGCCTAAATTCTGTAGGAAGTGCGGGGAACAGCTTCCCGACAGCGCAGGGTTCTGCGGAAACTGCGGTACTTCGGTCCTTCCCGAGTCTCCGGTACGGCAGCCGCCGGTTCAGCAGCCGCCGGTTCAGCAGCCGCCGGTTCAGCAGCCGCCGGTTCAGCAGCC
>JAFZOA010000248.1 GCA_017550775.1 Ruminiclostridium sp.
CTGGTAGCTGTAGCCGCGGTAGGCGGAGACCGGGTAGATAGTGAGACCTTCGGCTTTGGCTGCATTCTGCATTCTGATGAACGCGTTATGGGTCGCCGTGTCGAGGCCGGGGTCGTAATCCTTCGGTAAAGGATATGTTTTGTTTGCTATCGGTATGCCGTTCACCAGCGGTATGAAGTCCACGTCGTCGGCGTTCACGATACAATGAACCTTCATTGACGCGAACGCGCCGGTGTCGCGGTCGGTGGCGGTTACGGTGCAGACCGAGCGTTCCTTTGCGGTGAACACGCCGTTCTGATCTATCGAGCCGCCGCTTCCGATCACCGACCAGAACATATCGGTATCCGGTTTCTTGTCGGGGTATATGTAGTCGAAGTCGAAGCTCTCGCCGACATATACGAGATTTGCGCCGAGCAGAAGCACAGAGCCTTTGGTCTTCTGTTGTTCGTATGTATATTTTTTCGGAGACGATGTAAGTGCGAGCATGGACGAGTTTATGGATACGGACGGCTCGCTGCTCACGGCTGTGGCAGGCGCTTCCTCAGCGGGGGCGAGCATTGTCACGGCGGCTTCGGGTTCCTCTGTGACCTCGGGTACCCGTTCGGCACGGACCTCGGGGATAGGCATAGCCTCCGCCTCTATCTTCTCCGGCAGCATGACCGCTATGAACTCCGGCTCTTCCCCGGTCTTGTCGGGCTCATCTGTTTCCCGGGGTTGAATTTCCGGTGCGGGGACAGCCTCCGAATGAACGGTGACTATCCCGCCGGTAAGCTCCATTCCGCCGATATTGTGATCCGCGACGACCGCATGAGCAGTCCCGCAGGAGCAGAGCATCACCGTCGATATAAAAAGCGCTCCGAGTTTGGATCTTTGTGTCATTATATACTTCCTTACTAATGCTGAACACAACATATAGATGTACAAATAACATTTTATCACAAAATGCGACATTTGTCAAGCGAGAGAAAGCGGCTTTTCCGAAGCGGTTTCTCTCTTGAAAAGTCTGATGCCGGTCTCCTGTCCGGTCATATCCGTACAGGTAATGATCCCGTATAAAAAAGCACCGCCGCGACAGGGCGGCGGTGCATCGGATTTATGATTTCTTCCATTCGGAATAGCCCTGCATGAGGCTTTCGGACCAGTTGCGTCCTGCCCACTTGCCGCCGTTTACCTTGTAGTAGTAGTCAAAGTAAAGCGGGCTCTTGTTGGTGTACGCATTCTTGGTGGAAACGGTGGTCTCGCCGGGACGGAGCTCTCTTGCGAATACAACGAATCTTGTATCCACATCGGCACCCATGGGATAGAAGCAGGTGGAGAGGGTGAGGAACTTGTCGCCGTACTTGATATCAAGATCGGGGTTGTAGAAGACGCTTCTGTCAAACACCTGTTCAAAGTACTGGTAGAACGTGTCCTCGGACTTGAAGTTGCGGAATCTGTAGTAGTTGAACACGCTTCCGTGCTTGGTCTCGGTGTTGACGAACATACCTGCGAATACGACATAGGTCTTCTCGCCGCCGTAAACGGACTCATAGGTGAATGTCGGGTGAGTGAGGTAGAAGTTTAGACTTCCGTATCTTGCGGGGTAGTAGTTGGTTATCTTCGCGAGACCCACGCCGGTGCGGATGTTGTGTCCGTAGATAACGAGGTTATCGGGGCGGAAGTTCTTGGTAACGGGGGAGTGGCTGTCTGCGAAGGTGGTTCCGACTTTGGTATAGTCATATTCGCCGTAGAAGGTGTGAGTGAGGTAGTAATCGTTGTTGGATGCCTGAACTACGGGGAGGTCAATGGGGGTGTCCTTGATCTGGAGCCAGCCGATGAAGTCGGAGTTGAGCTGCTTCATGTAGTTGATGTCGTGCTTGAAGGGGTATTTGGTGGAGCCGTAGTTATAGCCGGAAACGTGCTCCTTCGGCGCTACCTCGGTGATCGGAACGACTGCTTTGACAACATCAGTCTGGAGCTGTGCCTTGTATTCCTTGCCGGACTTTACGAGAGCGGCAACCTTGAACTTGTAGGTCTTGCCGTATTCAAAATCCGTGATGGTGCAGGTCGTGCCGGACATATTCTTGTATGTGACATACTTCTTGGTCGTGGGGTCGTATGTATAAACTCTGTACGCCGAAGCGCCCTTTACCGCAGACCACGAAAGCTTGATGTGGGACTGTGTTATCTCGGTTTTAAGGTTCTTCGGTGCGGGAAGCTTGGTCGTGAAGACCTGTTTGCCGGAGAGGGTCTGCAATTCGTATTCCTTGCCGTTCTTTTTGAGCGCAGCGACCTTGATCTTATATGTCACGCCGGGCTTAAGATCCTTGAACTTGCAGGTCGGGGTGGAAACGTTCTTGTAGGTCTCATATCTCTTGGTCTTGGCGTTGTAAAGGAACACTCTGTATCCGACCGCGCCCTTTACCGCCTTCCATGTTATCTTTGCGTTCGTGTCGGCAATGCTTGCGGAAAAGCCTTTCGGTGCCGCGAGCTTCTTTGCCGCCGCCGCGCTTGCCGAGATCGTGAGGGGTTCGGCTATTTCGGGAGCCGCTGCAAACGCCATAAGTCCTGCGAGCACAACACCCATAATCCTGTATTTTCTCTTCATGTACAAATATCCTTTCGCATAAACGGCGGTAGCCGCTTTTATTGGTCTGCCGTCGCCTTACAGCGGGCTGCTTGCCGGGACAGCTTTACTATTATACCATAAATCCTGCGCCTTGTCATTATCTGCGCGGTATTTCGTGTGTAAAATTTACGCACTTCTTTTTGTGCAGTTTTACCCTGCCGCGATCAATACGCCTTGCCCCAGTAAACCATGTGCTTTGCGGGCTTGCCGCAGCAAACGCACTTGTCGGAGAGCGTTTCCTGCTCGAACGGTATGCAGCGCGAACCGACGCCGGTCTTTGCCTTTACCTCGTCCTCGCAGGCTTCCTCGCCGCACCACATAGCCTTGACGAAGCCGTCGCCCCTCTCTTCGAGCATCTTCACGATCTCGTCCATGCTCGTGCAGCTGTATGTGCGTCTTTCGCGGTTTTCCAGCGCCTTCTGGTACAGACCGTCATGAAC
>JAFZOA010000249.1 GCA_017550775.1 Ruminiclostridium sp.
AGGGAACGACGTACTGCCATGTCTCTCCTGTTTCGGGATCCTTCCAGAGCCGCAGTCTCATGGACTCGCATCTCTCCACCGCGCGGTTGAGAGCCTCACGCATAGCGGCAATATTCATGTTGATCTGAAGGTACTGTCCCGCGCCGATGTTCTCCACCTCGTCGGTCGTACCCTCCTTGATGTTGCATAGGTTAAGCTTCTGCGCCGAGGTCAGTGGATAGCATTCATAGCTTATCCCGCCGATATTTTTCAGCATTATTTTCACCGTCCAGACAATTTTATTTCGCATTGCGAACATTTTTAGTATGTCTCAATTATATTACAATCATACCGCAAAATCAATAGGCATATATGCCAAATATGCAGAAATGTTTATACGTCGGTTTGGTAAGGATAGTAAGAAAGCACGATCTTGAGCAGACGTATAAGCTCACGCACCTCGTCCTCGCTGAGTATACTGAAAAGCCCTCTGTATTCGTCGCGTATCTCCATGCGTCTCTCTACGGAAGTCTGTCTGCCCTTTTCGGTGATGCACGCTTTCACGACACGCCGGTCACTGTCGTCCCTCGATCGGGTGATAAGCTCCTTCTCTTCAAGGCGCTTGAGGATATCCGCCATTCGTCCCGGAACTACATGGAGCCGTTTGCAGAGTTCTCCGGCAGATGCGCCTTCCTCCATATCGAACAGACAGTTGAGCACGCCGTACTCGCCCCTGATGCTGTCAAGGATAGCGATGTTGCTTTTTCTGTTGAGCAGGTCGGCAAGAACGCCGTAAAGCTCTTCCGGCAGTTTTTCCTTTTCCGTCATGATATCATTAACACCTCCGGCTTTTGTTCTGCGGTATAAAAATAATATCACATCTTGTACGAAAATGCAACCTTTTTCTTTGTCGGAATTTGCAGATGAAGAAAAAACGTCCCTTGCGAGAGTAAGAGACGGAGAAACGGACGACTGCCTGTTCTGTATAGGTAACTGTTTAAGGGGAAGTGAATAACGACATCGAGACAGAAAAAATCCGTATGGAAGATAACTTCCATACGGATTCGGTGTCGCCGTCGCGACTGGCGCGCCACAAGGGATTCGACGCCGCTGGCGCGGCTAACCCTCGGGGTTCGAATCTCTTGGTCTTACATCAAAATACGAAGAACGCCCGCATAAAGCGTGCGGGCGTTCTCCGTATTTTGGCGCGCCACAAGGGATTCGAACCCCTGACCCCTTGGTTCGTAGCCAAGTACTCTATCCAGCTGAGCTAGTGGCGCATCAAAATTACTAATTTATTATACACTAACTGTCTCGTTTTGTCAAGAGTTTTTTTAAAAAAGGTTTATAAATGCTGATTTAGAGAAAATATTCATTAAAACCCTTGACAAAAGCTGTATTTTATGTTATCATTATAAGGCATTAAAACTGCGGGTGTAGTTCAATGGTAGAATGTCAGCCTTCCAAGCTGAACACGTGGGTTCGATTCCCATCACCCGCTCCAAACGCGCGTTTCATGTGTGCGGCGTTTATCTCTAACACAGCAGTCCGTCTGTTGCCTTATCGTGACAGACAATTTTTATCACAGTATGCGCCATTAGCTCAGCTGGATAGAGCAACCGCCTTCTAAGCGGTAGGTCGAAGGTTCGAATCCTTCATGGCGTGCCAGCTGCGGACGCGCGGCGGCGAATACCGTCTCGGGTGTACATCCCGGGACGGGTTTTCTACCTTGCAGTCCGGAGTTCGGATAGATTTTTTGTAACTCAATCACGACCCGCAGCACTGGAGCACGATTCGCCGCAGTTTTTTCTGCGGTTTATTTTTATATCCGGACAAACCCGGAGCCTATGCGGAAACGTTCACGACTCCGACATTCAGGTCAGAGAAATGCTTCGGACGTACCGTATCTCCGCTTCCGGATCGTAACGTACCGAAAAAGGAGGATTAGGATGAAAACAGATGTTTATAGTTTTGAGAAAGATGTAGAGAATATTGACATCATAGCCGAAGTCGCGGAGAAGATAGCCGCGTATAACGGTCTTGACCACAAGCAGACCCTTAAGCTCTCGCTGTTCTGCGAGGAGCTTGTTGAAATGCTTCCGAAGCTGCTCGTTTACGGAGGCGGTGAGTTCTGGATCGAGAACAACGGAGCGAACTATGAGATACACGCACGGGTGCAAGCAGATTCCATGCTGTCGAGTCTGGACCGTGACGAGATACTCGCCGTATCGACATCCGGCAAGAACGCTGCCGCCGTTGGCATAATGAACAAGATAAGGATCGCCGCGGAGGTGTTCTCGTCCAATTATGCAAGCTCCGCCGGTTCAACGGCTGTTTCCTTCCCGGACTCCCATTATACATATTATAATATGGGTATCGACCCCGCCGATGATGCCCTCCAGTGGTCGCTTTCAAGCTATAAGGCGGAAGCAAAGAAGAATGAGGAAGCCTGGGACGAGCTTGAAAAGTCGATAATCGCCAATATGGCAGACGACGTTACTGTCGGCATAATAAACGGCGAGGTCGAGATAGTAGTCAAGAAGAAATTCTGAATGTCACCCGATTACGTCCGCGACGCGAAGATACCGCCTCAGCGGATATTCCCCGTCGTGAGCCTCTCCGATAACGCTTTCGGACATATCCCCCGCGTGTGTAACGCGTACAGCGCCCGCCCGTATCAACGCATCAGTGATACGCGGGCGCTTTTCTGCTGCACAGATAAGCCCCGCCGTCTGGAGCACGCCTTTCGTGCGGCGCAGGACGGGAAGGATAAACCGCTCCGGGAGCCGCTTTACAAGCACGTTCGCGTACATTCCCGACAGTTCGAGAGTGCTGCTCCCGCAGGGTGTCAGAGAACAGTGCGAGCCGATGTATCCGTCGCCTGTACGATACCCCGCTGCCGTTTCAAGCTTTGTGCAGTACCGCTTTACCGCAAGCTCCGCCGTTTCACCGATGTCGGTCTTAAGCAGCCGTTCGGCGGCGCTGTCGAGTATCGGGAGAAACTCCTCGCAGAAGTTGTTCACGTCCGCCATGTCGTCGGTGTCGAGATAGATCACCTGACACGAGCTGCAAAGGAGCTGTCCGGTGGAGGCAATGTGCTCCGCAAGCGCGGTAAGCTCGGTCGGCTTGTCCTCGTACCCGGAAATGTACGCGAAGCTCAGCTTGTGTCCCCACTCGATAAGCCTTGTGTTCGGCGAAGCGAGCGCCCGTACCGACTTCACCGCCTCGTCGCCGCCCCAGATCACAATACCGTCCGCAAGGTCTGCCATGCGTTTCATTGCGGCTATGTCTGACGAGGGCGTGTCGAACACATAGATATAGTCGGCGAGTTCCGGCGCTTCGGCAATGATCTCGGCGAGTATTCTTATCGTAATACCGTTGTCCGCAGACGGGAGCTTCAGGATGTTCACGTTGCCGGTCAGAAGCCCTTCAAATACGCTCAGCGCGGGTAGCCCGTCCGCATTGCCCGCCGCAATATGGAACAGCGTCCCGAGCGGCATTATCACCTTTCTTATGCCGTCGGTGCTCCGGGAGAACAGCTCCTCCGGGAGCTCGACGCGAAGTCGCTTTTCCGTGCTTTCACGCTTCATGGCGTTCACCGCCACGCCCTTGTAGAACTGCACCTTGTCCGGCGCAAAGCCCTCTATCAGCCCGTCGAACTCGCCGCTCTCGATACGCCGCGCAAGCTTGTCCACCGCGGAAATGACGATATTGCGGTCGGGGGTCTTATACGCGAGAGTCCGGTCGATGCGCTTTTCGAGCTTCCCGAGAAGCTCCGTCTGCATTTCCGTGCCGTACAGCTTTCCTCCGTAAAGTATCATTTTTTCGCACCTCCGTTCGCCGCCGCGTTCAGTATCTCCTCCGCGCCCGCGGCACAGGTCTTTATGTCGCCGAAGCCGGCGCGCCCGATGATCTCCAAAAACGGGGAGTCAGTGCCGCAGCCGCATTCCTTCGCGTCGTGCAGCACTCCGAGATCGTCGGTAACGATGCTGAGCACCGGCGTTGCGCGTATCATAGGGGTTATGAGGTTCACAAGCCCGACTTTCCCGTTCGGGAGCGGTTCGAGCGTGTTCACGTCGCGTATGATGACACGGCTGTACACCGGGACATGGAAGTGGTGACAGCGGCAGTCGCAGTACAGTATCGGGTGCTCCGCCGCGCCGTAGGTCTCGATGATGTTTTCCTCATCGATGTCGAGCATCTTCTTCGCGAGGGCGTACATATCCCGCTTGTCCACCTTTTCCTTGTAGAACTGCTTCCAGCCGCCGCCGAGCATGATCTTTGAGCCGGCAGGAAGCTTTGCGTACATTCCGCGTTCCTCCATAAGGCGCAGAGTGAACCATGTG
>JAFZOA010000250.1 GCA_017550775.1 Ruminiclostridium sp.
CGCTCATAGCGGGAATACACGGTCTGCTTTATCCCGAGTATCTCCGCGACCTCGGTCTGGTTCATGTCCATGTCCTCGCGCAGATCACGAAGTCTTGGAAAGTACATATACATATTGCAGCCTTTCTGTCGGCAGATTGAACAAACGATAGCATGATAATTTGGCTTATGTGCCGAAACGATTTTAGAACTTATCTGTACTATTGACTTTATCACAAAACGGGTGTAAAATACATTGTGTAGTACTTACAAGTACTAAATATTATTTGGAGGAACAAATCTATGAAATTCAAAAGGCTTGCAGGCATAATGCTTGCAATAGTAATGGTCATCACGACAGTATGTGCTATGTCGGTGACGGCAAGCGCGGCGAGTGTGTTCAGCGGCGCGAAGACGATGAAGGAGCTTGAAACCTACACATGGAAGGCGAAAAGGGGAACCCAGAATTATTATAAAATTGAGGTTCCGCGTGCAGGCACCATAAAGTTCGGTTACGCATCGCGTACTTACGAGCTTTTCAGAGTCTATGACTCGAAGATGAATGAGTTGGCTTCAAATACATATCATTACCCTTGGGACGGCTACAACGTACAAGTATCAAAAAAGGGTACATATTATCTTAAGCTGGAATCGGATAAGAGTGACGAGGATATTGTAAAAGGCTTCTACTATGTCTTTACACCTTCCGAAGAGGAAACGATAGTGCTGACCGAGACTCTGAATGTCGGCGATAAGATCAATCTTTCCGCAGCGATCGCAAACTATGACGGCAAGGCTAAGTGGACTACCTCCAACAAGAAGGTCGCGACTATCGAGAACGGCGTTCTGAAAGCTGTCGGCGAAGGCAAGGCTACGATCACCGCTTCTATCGACTATGAAACTGTTCTCGACGAGATCAGGATAGTTGTGAAGAAGGCAAAGGTGCCGGTGGTCATGTTCACAATGAACGCGAAGGTAGGCGACGTTATCGACCTCGGCGCGGGTACTGCGAACTACAAGGGCGCTGTGACATGGACTTCCTCGGATAAGAAGGTCGCGACCGTGGACAACGGAAAGGTGACTGCGGTATCCAAGGGTACGGCGACGATCAAGGCTTCCATAGATAACGGAAGCACGACAACAAGTATGATGATAGTTGTCAAGTAAGTAAGAATGTGTTTATACCTCTCTCGCCGGCGGGCGGGGGAGGTTTTTTATGCGCAAAAAGAGAATTTGCACAAAATTTACAAAAAACTATTGACTGTTTTTTTTTTTTTTTTTTGTGTATAATATAAGATAACGGTAAAAAATACCGGAATAATTATCATTTGGAGGAAACGAAAATGGCAAAATTCAGGAAGTTGGCAAGCGTTCTGCTTGCGGTGGCAATGGCTGTTACGGCGATGTTCGCGCTGTCGGCAACGGCAAGCGCGGCGAGTGTGTTCAGCGGCGCGAAAACGATGAAGGAGCTTAACACATATTCATGGACACCTAAAAGCAAACCTGACCAGGTATTCTACAAGTTAACACTGCCGGATTCGGGAAAGCTTACGATAAGGGCTGCGGACGGTGACTGGACATCTGTAAGGCTGTTTGACGCAAAAGCCAAGGAGCTCTCTTTCGTAGCTGACTGGCAAAGCTGGTACTCCGGTCAGAACTTTACGGTACCGCAGAAGGGTACATATTACCTGAAGTTTGCTTGTGCGCGCGACGGCGGATTTATTAAGGGTGTTTATTGGTCATTTGAGCGCGACGAAAAGCCCACTATCACAATTTCCGAAACCCTGAATGTCGGCGATAAGATCAACCTTTCCGCAGCGATAGCAAACTACGACGGCAAGGCGAAGTGGACGACCTCCAACAAGAAGGTTGCAACTATCGAGAACGGCGTTCTTAAGGCTGTCGGCGAGGGCAAGGCTACGATCACCGCTTCTATCGACTACGAAACTGTTCTCGATGAGATCAGGATAGTTGTCAAGAAGGCGAAAGTTCCGACGGTAACTATCGCTATGAGCGCGAAGGTGGGCGACAAGCTCGATCTCAGCGCATCGACTGCGAATTACAGCGGCAAGGTAAGCTGGGGTACCACCGACCCGAAGGTAGCAACGGTCGATAACGGCAAGGTGACCGTTCTCGGCGCGGGCTCGGTAATAGTCCAGGCTGCGCTCGACGACGGAACATACACAAGGATAAAGCTCAACGTAACAAAGTAGTTGTTAAGTAAGAATGTGTTTATATCTCCCCTGTCTGCGGATAGGGGAGAATTTTGTTAATGTGCATAAAAATCCTGGCAAAAACAGCCGAAAATTCTACACGGGGAATTTTCAAAAAAACTTGCTATTTGTGTAAAAATAATGTATAATACTTGTTGCACGCTGTAAATGCGAAGAAGCCGGAGGTTGCGCCGGAAGGCGGGAATTTCGGCGGAGTATGCGGGGTCGGGAACCCTGCGAACCATGCATAAAGCGCACGCCGTTTCGCGGAAGGGCTCGTCAGAGGCGGGTACCCCCGATAGTGTCGGAAAGACGCGCCGGAATGTCGGCGGTCACGGAACACGCGGCATAGTGTAAGCGCAAAAATGCATGACCCGCGCACTTGCGAGGTGCAAATATTACGAAAGGGGTATACTACAGTGGCAGCAAAGGAAATAGTTCGAGTAAAGATCAAGGGCTATGAGCACGGCATCGTTGACGCGGCAGCCGCAAAGATCGTTGAGGCAGCAAAGAGAAACGGTTCAAGAGTTGCAGGACCGATCCCGCTTCCCACAAACAAGGAAGTCATCACGATCCTTCGCGCAGTTCATAAGTACAAGGACAGCCGTGAGCAGTTCGAGCTCAGAACTCACAAGCGTCTTATCGACGTGATCCGTCCGACAAACAAGACTATTGAAGCACTTCAGAATCTTGAATTGCCGGCAGGCGTAGAAATTTCCATGGAATTTTAACGTTCCCCACCGCGCAGTCCGATGATAAAGGGCTGCCAAAGACAGAAGTTTCGAGTTATGTCGGAGGTAACTCCGACCGCTAACCAAGGCAGACACGCTGCACTTGGTCACGTCGGGGAGAGCCCGACCAATAACCAAAGGAGGAAAAAACCATGAAGAAAGGTTTGATCGCAAAGAAGATCGGTATGACCCAGATCTTCGACGAAGCGGGAAACGTTGTTCCCGTAACGGTAGTTGAAGCAGGCCCGTGCGTAGTTGTTCAGAAGAAGACCGCGGACAACGACGGCTATGAGGCAGTTCAGCTCGGCTTCGGCGATGTTTCGCCCAAGCACACAAATAAGCCCATGCAGGGCCACTTCAAGAAGAACGATGTTCCGTTCAAGAAGACTCTCAAGGAGTTCAGACTTGACGACATCTCCGGAATGAACGTAGGCGACATTCTGAAGGCCGATACATTCGCGGTAGGCGACGTTATCGACGTTCAGGGTACAAGCAAGGGTAAAGGTTATCAGGGTGCTATAAAGCGCCACAACCAGCACAGACTCAAGATGACACACGGTGCCGGCCCTGTCCACAGAGAGCCCGGTTCAATGGGCGCCTGCTCTTCACCGTCCAGGATCTTCCCCGGAAAAGGTATGCCGGGTCACATGGGCGTTGATACCGTAACAGTCCAGAACCTCGTGGTCGTCAAGGTTGACGCGGAAAACAATCTTATCGCAATCAAGGGTGCTGTTCCCGGTCCCAAGGGCGGCGTACTTTGCATTACAGATGCGGTCAAGGCGTAAGGAGGAGGATCATAATGGCAAACGTAAAAGTATATGATATGAACGGTCAGCCTGTTTCCGACCTTGAGCTTAACGATGCGGTATTCGGCATCGAACCGAACGCCGTTGTCATGCACGCGGCAGTAGTCAACTACCTCGCAAATCAGCGTCAGGGTACACAGTCTACCCTCACCAGAACAGAGGTAAGCGGCGGCGGCAAAAAGCCCTGGAGACAGAAGGGTACGGGTCACGCAAGACAGGGCTCGACAAGATCGCCTCAGTGGAGACACGGCGGTGTCGCTTTAGGACCCAAGCCCAGAAGCTACAGATACTCATTAAATAAAAAGGTCAAGAGACTCGCTCTCCTTTCCGCTCTCTCGTCCAAGGTGGCTGAGAACGAAATGGTGGTAGTTGACGCTATCAAGACCGAAGAGTTCAAGACAAAGACGATCGTGAATATGCTGAAGGCTCTCAACGTTGACGAGAAGGCTCTCATCGTTCTCGATACCAACGACAAGAAGGTCATCAAGAGCGCGGCCAATATCCCCGGCGTAAAGACCACTCAGTACAACACGCTCAACGTTTACGACATTCTCAACTACACAAAGTTCATCGTTGTAAAGGATGCCGTTGCTAAGATCGAGGAGGTGTACGCGTAATGGAAAGAACTGCACAGGACATTATCGTACGTCCGATAATCACCGAAAACTCCATGGAAGGCATTGCTGACCGCAAGTACACTTTCAGAGTAGCGAACTTCGCAAACAAGATCGAGATAAAGAAGGCAGTTGAAAAGCTCTTCAATGTCAAGGTCGAAAAGGTGAATACCATAAGCGTTAAAGGCAAGAAGAAGAGAATGGGCAGAAACGAGGGTTATACCTCCGACTGGAAAAAGGCTATCGTAACACTCACAGCCGATTCCAAGACCATCGAGTTCTTCGACGGAATGATATAAGGAGTGATATAAATGGCTATCAAGACATATAAGCCCGTCACCCCCGGCAGACGCGGAATGACGGTCATAGACTACAGCGGTCTTTCCAAGGTCGCTCCCGAGAGAAGTCTTCTCGAAACTCTCAAAAAGCATTCCGGACGCAACAGCTACGGACGCATCACCGTCAGACATAAGGGCGGCGGAAACAGAAGAAAGTACAGAGTTATAGACTTCAAGAGAAATAAGATCGGTATGGACGCGGAAGTTAAGACGATCGAGTACGATCCCAACCGCTCGGCGTTCATCGCCCTCGTTCAGTACGAGGACGGCGAGAAGAGATATATCCTCGCTCCCGAAAAGCTCAGCGTAGGTGATAAGGTAAGAAGCGGTGCTGACTGCGATATCAAGCCCGGCAACGCTCTCCCGCTCGCTAATATCCCCGTAGGTACGGTAATCCACAACGTAGAGCTCCACCCCGGCAAGGGCGCTCAGCTCGTCCGCTCCGCAGGCAACATGGCTCAGCTCATGGCTAAGGAGAACGGAATGGCACTTCTCAGGCTTCCGAGCGGCGAGCTCAGAAACGTAGCTGAGAACTGCATGGCTACCATCGGCGTAGTAAGCAACGCAGAACACGCTAACGTGAACTATGGTAAGGCAGGACGCATCAGACACATGGGCGTAAGACCGACAGTAAGAGGTTCCGTAATGAACCCGAACGACCACCCGCACGGCGGTGGTGAAGGTAAGTCTCCTGTAGGACGTCCGGGCCCTGTAACACCGTGGGGCAAGCCCGCTCTCGGTTACAAGACCAGAAAGACCAACAACAGAACAGACAAGTTCATCGTTAAGAGAAGAAACGCTAAGTAATCGGATCAAACAGGGCTGACGGCTGCGAGGCAGAAACGAACGAAGCTGCTGAAAGGCAGATACGGAACGCCTCGGGCACACGCCCACAGGCTGCTGTTAATAAGGGAGCGTACCGGAAGGGTAAAACGTATCTCATTAACTTGCAGCAATGCTTGAAAGGAAATAATAATTATGAGCAGAAGCTTAAAGAAAGGCCCTTATGTCCAGGAAGCTCTCTACAAGCGCGTTCTCGCAATGAACGAGGCTAACGAGAAGAAGGTCCTCAAGACATGGAGCCGCTCCAGCACAATATTCCCGGATTTCGTAGGTCATACGATCGCGGTCCATGACGGTCGCAAGCACGTTCCGGTCTACGTTACCGAAGATATGGTAGGTCACAAGCTCGGCGAGTTCGCCCCCACAAGAACATTCAAGGGTCATGTGGGAAGCAAGACCACCAAGAAGTAAGGAGGAGAAACGAATGGAAGCAAGAGCTGAATTAAGACAGGTTCGTATTTCTCCCCGCAAGGTAGGGATCGTCCTCGATCTTATCAGAAACAAGCCCTGCGAGGTAGCAATGGCTACGCTCAAGACCACTCCGAAGGCAGCGTGTGAGCCCCTCGCAAAGCTTTTAAAGTCCGCTATGTCCAACGCGGAGAATAACCACAACATGGATCTCAGCCGCTGCTATGTGTCCGAAGCACATGTAGGCGCAGGCGTTACGCTCAAGCGTATCCGTCCCGCAGCAAAGGGCAGCGCACACAGGATCTTAAAGAGAACGTCCAACATCGTTCTGGTCGTTAAGGAATCGGAGTAAGGAGGTAAACAAATGGGACAGAAAGTTAATCCCCACGGTCTCAGAGTAGGCGTTATCAAGGATTGGGATTCCCGCTGGTTTGCCGGAAAATCAACCTTTGGCGACACACTCGTTGAAGACTACAAGATCCGTGAATTTTTAAAGAAAAAGCTTTATAAGGCAGGCATCCCCTCGATCGAGATCGAGAGAGACGCTTCAAAGGTAAAGGTAAACATCGCTTGCGCAAAGCCCGGTATGGTAATAGGCCAGAAGGGCGCAGAGATAGACAAGCTCAGAACAGAGCTTGAGAAGCTTACAAAGGGCAAGACAGTCCTCGTGAACATCATCGAGGTAAAGAACCCCGACCTTTCCGCACAGCTCGTTGCGGAGAACATAGCTTCTCAGCTTGAGGCTCGTGTATCCTTCAGAAGAGCTATGAAGTCCTGCATCGGCAGAACAATGAAGCTCGGCGCAAAGGGTATCAAGACTCAGGTCGCAGGCCGTCTCGGCGGTGCCGAGATCGCTCGTTCGGAGAGCTATCATGAGGGTACTATCCCGCTTCAGACGCTCCGTGCAGACATCGACTACGGTGTTGCAAGAGCAAATACCACATACGGCGTTATCGGCGTAAAGGTATGGATCTACAAGGGTGAAGTCCTCAAGGGCGAGGTTCGTTCCGACAGACCGGAAAGACCCGAGAGAAGAAGAAGAAATGACAGAGGCGACAGAGCTGACAGAGGCGAAAGAAGACCCTCCCGTCCGAGATCGGACAGAGCTCCCAGAGCCGAGAGAAAAACAGAGGGGGGTAATGAATAATGTTACTTCCG
>JAFZOA010000251.1 GCA_017550775.1 Ruminiclostridium sp.
CCCAGAGCGGCATTACCCGCGGGTGTTCGTCCTCGTAAGGCACGAAGATGACTGTGCCTATGATGCGCTCCATGAAGTTTGTCATTCCGGGGATCCCGGATTTGTCCATTGCCAGCGGGTATTTGTGGGGATAGTCGGCTTTGTAGGCGGCAAGATACGGCTCGATATCTGCGAAGTCCATGAACTCCGGTATCTCCATGCCCTTCTCGCCCTCGAAGTAGTCGGAGTTGAGGCGGTACATCATTTCCGTTCCCATGTCCTTGAGCACCGGGACCCCGTACAGCCGTCCGTGCAGCTCGGCAGCCTCCCAGTAATCGCCTATGGTGTCGTACAACACGGGGGTCTCGGACTGCACGAGGTCGGTGATGTCGTAGTACAGCCCCTTTGCCGCGTTTGTGTCGTAGGGGTTGAGCCATTCACAGGTGAATATCATGTCGTAGTATTCCCCGGATGCCATGATGAGATTTATCATCTCGGAGGGCTGGACCTCAAGCTCTACCGTCACGCCGATCTTCTCCTTTGAGTAGGCGTTGGCGGCGGCTATCACCTCTTTGATGTCGGCGGGGACAGCCGTGCTGTAGGTAACCCAACGGAGCTTCACGGTGCCGTCGTCGTCCTGCGCAGAGCAGCCGGAGGGTACGCTCACCGCTGATGATATCGTCACGGCCGCCGCGAGTGCCGCGACAGTCTTTTTTATGCGGCTTCTCATTTCGTCACCCCCGTCATTCCTTGACCGCGCCTATGGTCATTCCCGTTTTGAGAAAGCGCTGAAAGAACGGGAACAGTATTATTATAGGTACCACCGTAACCACCACGAGCGCCATTCGCATGGTCATGCCCGGGACGGTCACATTCTCCATGCCGGTGATGTTCGCCGCGTCGCGGGTCATTGCCTGGACGGTGCGCTCGATATTCACCAGCACATATTGCAGCGGGTACAGCTCGCTGTGGTTGGAGTCGATGTATATGAGCGCGGGATACCAGCTGTTCCAGTAGCCGAATATCTGAAAGACCGCGACTGTCATAACGACGGGGCGGCATATCGGGAGGACGATGCTTACGAGACTTCGCAGGGGAGATACGCCTTCAAGCTTTCCAGCCTCTATCAGCGAATCGGGTATGTTGGTGCGGAAGTAGTTACGCAGTATCATAAGGTACCATGTCGAGCACATACCCGGAAGTATAAGCGCGAGGTAAGTGTTTTTGAGGTGTAGTATCTGTGTGTTCACCATGTAGGAGGAAACAAGTCCGCCTGAGAACAGCATGGGGATCAGCAGGAACACGGTGAGAAGCTTACCCCACCGGAACTCTTTCCGCGAGAGGGCGTAGGCGCAGGGACACATTATCACAAGTCCGAGCACCGTTCCCGCAGCGGTGATGATAAGCGAGTTGAGCACGGCGCGTGGAAGGGTATCGCCGGAGCCGAACAGATACGAAAACGCGTCGAGGGAGAACTCCTTCGGGATATAGCTGAAGCCGTACAGTTCTATGCTCTCCTCCGAGGAAAGCGACGCCGCGAAAACGAGAGCTATCGGGAGCAGAGCGAGTATCACGACAGCGGTGAAGAATACAATGACGACGAGGTTCGCGGTACGGCCGAAGGAGCTGTCCTGGGGCTTTATATATGAGCTCTTTTTGTGTCTGACAGTATTCATGGAGCACTCCTTCTCAGACAAGTGAACTGTCTTTATCCACTTTTTTGGTGATGAGGTTCGCGATCACGAGCAGTATGCAGCCGACTCCGCTCTGCAGGAACGCCGCCGCGGAGGAATAGCTGAAATTCGCCTGTAACATCAGCGACTTGTACACATACACATCGAGGGTCTGGGTCACGGGCTGGAGAGCGCCGGAGTCCATAGGCACCTGATAGAACAGCCCGAAGTCGCTGTTCAGAATGCTTCCCACGCCGAGAATGAACAGGGTGGCTATAGTTGTGCGAAGGTGGGGGATGGTGATGTGCCATACCCGCTGGAAGAAGTTAGCGCCGTCAAGCGCGGCAGCTTCGTAGAGAGTGCGGTCTATCGCCTTGACCGAGCAGAGGTAAATGACCATGGTGTAGCCGCTTGTCTTCCATATCCCCAGCGAAAGCAGTATACCGCGCCAGTACTCCGGAGACTGGTACCACTGCACCGGGTCGAGCCCGAAGCTTTTCAGTATACCGTTTATCTGTCCCACGTCTGTTGCCAGCAGACCATAGATGCAGTACCCTACGATGACCCACGAGATGAAGTACGGAAGCACCAGCGACATCTGCACGAAGCCGGTGAACCGCTTACTGTGGACTTCCGCGAGCAGTATCGCGAGGCATACGGGGATAACGATGCCTGCGACAAGGAAGATGATGTTATAGAACAGCGTGTTCACGAGTACGTCCACGTACTGCGGATTACGGAACAGATAGGAGAAGTTGCGCAGCCCGACCCATTCGCTGTTCACGAACAGGTTTCTGAACAGCGAGTCTCCGGGTACGGGGGTGAAGTCCTTGAACGCGAAGAATATCCCGAACAGGGGGAGGTAGCAGAAGAGTGCGTACCAGATCACCGCCGGCAGGGTCATGAGGGTGAGCTGGCGGTTCTCTTTTCTTGACATACGGGAGAGTGAGCCGTGAGTTTTTTTTGACATAAGCAGTTCCTTCCGAGAATTGGGTATTGCCGTGGTTTGCGGAGCAGTGCGGGAAGATACGGCTCAGTAGTTCCCCGGGGTGTGCTCCCGCGTGGACGGAGTTTTGCCGGCGGCCTCCTCATATCGCCTTATTTCCTTCTTGACAAGCGTTTCCACCATGTTCGCGACAGAGCGGTTTTCTTCCTCGGCTATCTGCTTTATGCGGTCATAGTCGGCAAGGTCGAGCCTTATTGTGAATTGTTGCTTTGTTACAGCCATAATAGCGTCTCCTTTGAACGGTACATCGTTTAGCTGATCCGAATAAAGAACTCTTACAATTTAAGATATGAAAGATACGTTTAGACTTTTACAATCGCTTGACTGTATATCGTTAATATGATACCACGTTAAAGTCAGATTGTAAATACTCATGCAGAGTTGAAGTGACACCATATAGCGTTAAAACGGGTAATAACGGCAGCAAAACATGTCGTATAGAGTAATTTTTCGTCGGGAAAAATAAAATGGGGGAGTGCGGCGGCACTTCCCCGAGCTGCTGAAATTGGCGGTAAATACGCATCCGGCGTTCGGAATGTCGGATTTTCGACGGCATTTCGTGCGGTAAGCTTGCCGGGCGTTATATTTTTTTGCAAAAAAGTATTGACAAAACGGGTGAGCTGTGCTATAATAGTAAAGCATTCGATGTATTAACATATCGCGGAGTGGAGCAGGTGGTAGCTCGTCGGGCTCATAACCCGAAGGTCGTAGGTTCAAGTCCTATCTCCGCAACCAACTTTGAGGCCTCGTAAACGGCTTGGTTAAGCCATTTACGAGGTTTTGCTTTTACCCGAAACAGTGCGCTTGGACATTGTTTGGACATTATTTTTCAAAAATGGACATTATCAGCTTGCCTTTTTCGCTTCTCCGGGATCGGATTCGTTTAAGCAAAGAGCGTTCGCAATGATGTTGCTCGTTCTTGCCTGCGCTTCCTGAAACATATGCACATACGTTCCGGTGGTCGTTGAAATGGCGCTGTGCCCTAAATCAGCGGACACGGCAGCAGGGTCAACTCCCGAAAAGATCAGAATGGAAGCGTGTAAGTGTCGCAGGGAGTGCAAATCGCAGAAACGGACGTTATTCCTCTCACAGAAAGCCTTGAACCACTTGTAATGAGTGTTGGGGTGAATAGGCTGACCGTTCCACGTTACAAACAGTCTGTCAGTGTCCGTCCACTGATCTCCGAGCTGCTCACGCTCCTTTTCCTGCTCCGCTTTGAGGTCTTTGAGAATATTCATCACGACGGGCGGGAATTTGGTGGAACGCTGAGACTTCTTCGTCTTTGTGGTGTCGGTGTAGGTTCCGTCTGTTACAGTGTAATTAGATGTTCTGCGAATGCTCACGACGCTGTTATCCCAGTCGATGTCCTTCCATTCCAATCCGAGAAGCTCTCCGCGGCGGTAACCTCCGTAAACC
The DNA here is from genome assembly GCA_017550775.1 of Ruminiclostridium sp. The sequence continues at coordinate 4,075 of JAFZOA010000251.1, forward strand.
GCGAGAACGATAAACGCTCTGTCCTTTGCAGGCTCGTGTTCAAGCAGCGTTAATATCTGCTTTATTTCGTCAAGCGTATAGATTTCCTTTTCCTTCTTGGTTCCTTTGGGAACGCTCACTTTTTTACAGGGATTTTCCGAGATCATATCCATTTTTATCGCATAGTTGAATACGTTGGATATGAAACTCAGGTGGTGGATCACGGTCTTGCGTGCGAGAGGCTGTCCGTTTGAACGGTTTTTACCGTTGGCGAGCAGGTCGTTTACGAATTTCTGAATATCACGGCTCGTGATCTTGTCAAGGCGAAGGTGTCCGAGAGCGGGATAAATGCGGAAGGTGTACTTCTTTTCGAGATCATAGGTGGACTTACGGAGATTTACCTTAACATACTCCTCAAGCCACTGGTCTGCGAAAGTCTGGAACTTGATAGTTGCCGTGACCTTTCCCGCCTTACATTCTTCCTCAAAGAGAACGATCTGACGGTCAAGCTCTTTCTTTATCTGCCTTTCGGTCATACCGGGCTCGGCTTTCCAAGTTTTCGCCTGAAAGACCTGTTTACCGTTTACGTCGTATCCGCAGGATACCCTTATCCTATAAGAGTTGCCTCTTTTGGTTACATTTGCCATAGCTTGTTTCCTCCTTCAAACAAGCCGTTAGCACATATTGTTTATTACAATTCAATTTTACTCTTTAAAGCGCTTTTTGTCAAGTACTATTAAAGGGTTTGTTGAACTTTTTTGATATGCGCTTACGGCTATTTCTGTTGAATTTCATTGTTATGTGATATTTTTTCTCTATGTCCCACCGCCCTGAAACAAGGCGGTGGTTTATGATAATGTGTTATAAACCTCTGTGTTTTTTGATTGTTTGAATAGGATGCAGGAACTTTTCAAGCTGCTCCCTGAGATTCAGACTTTCGATAAATTCCATTACCTTGTTGTATTTCTTCTTCCATTCCTCGATCTCGGCTTTCAAGCCCTCAACATTCAGACGATCACGAATGGATTTAAGCCGACTTATCTCCGCTTTCTGTGCGTCATTGGCTTTCTGTAATTCCTCCTTTTCTTTAGCGAGTTGTACTTTTTCCTGCTCCAATGTGGAGATTTGGGATTTCAGCTTATTTTCGTGGCTTTCTGCTGCGATCTGCTTTTTGGCGAGAGCGGAAACCTTGTCGTAATCATCGGCGGCGACGGTTATCTTCCCACCGAACATCGTCTTTTTAGTTTCAATGTAGTCGATGTTCTTGATCTGTGTGGCTTTTTCAGCACTCTCGGCAATAAGCGCCTGCTGTTTCGCAAGCTGTGAAGCGGCTTCGGACAGTTCCTCGGTCTTGGCGGTCAATTCCTCCGTGACCTGTGCGATCTCGGACTGCTTGGCGATGATATGGGTGTCCATACTCTGGACATCCCTGCGTTTCTGCTGAAACTCCCCGTCAAGCCGCTCAATAGCCGCTTCTGCACTCTCTATCAGATCTTCGCGTTGGTGCAATACCCATTCCGCGCTATGAGCC
>JAFZOA010000252.1 GCA_017550775.1 Ruminiclostridium sp.
AATATGGACAACCCGAAGGTGCGCGAGGAAGTCAAGAGCATACTGCGCTTCTGGCTCGATATGGGAGTTGACGGCTTCCGCGAAGATGTCATAAACTTCATATCGAAGAAAGAGGGGCTTCCGGACGGACTTCCGTTTATCCCCGCTGTCAACGGCATCTTCCACTATAAAGACGGTCCGCATATCCACGAGTACCTTTCCGAGTTCAGAGAAGTCTGCAATGAATACGACTGCATCCAGATAGGCGAGGGTCCGCTTACTACGGTAAAGACCGCGCTTATGTATATGACCGGAAAAAACAAGTCTCTCGATATGATGTTCTCGTTCGACCACATGATGGCGGACTGTCTTTTCACAGAGTACATACATCTTCCGTTTGACCTTAAAAAACTGAAACGCGCATTCTCGAAGTGGCAGTATTCGCTCGCGGGGAAAGCGTGGAATACGCTTTATCTTGAAAACCACGATCACCCCCGTGTAATAAGCCGCTACGGAAGCGAACGCTTCTGGCGCGAAAGCGGCACTATGCTCGCGGTGAGCTATATCTTCCAGCAGGGCACGGTTTTCATCTACCAGGGACAGGAAATAGGTATGACGAATATCCGCCTCAAGGACATAAACCAGTACAAGGATATCTCAAGCCATACGAACTTCCACAAGTATCACCTTAAGGACACGATCGAAGAGCGTATGCGCCGCATTCACCGTTCAAGCCGTGATTCGTCGCGCACCCCTGTCCAGTGGAACGCGAAACGCTATGCGGGATTCTCGCGCGTGCACCCGTGGTTCTGCGTCAATCCGAATTACAAGCGTGTAAACGTCGAAACGGAAGAAAAGGATCCGAACAGCATACTTAATTTCTACCGCAAGTGTGTGTCGCTGAAAAAGAACTGCAGGACGCTCACATACGGAAGATACCGCGAGTTCTTCTCCGATTCGCTTGAGATCTATATGTACGAGCGCGTGCTCGGCGAACACCGCTGGCTTATCATCTGCTCGTTCTCGAAGCACAGCACCAATGTGCGCTTCCCGAAAGAATACGCGGGCAGGCCAAACCAGCTCGTCATCAGCAATTACAGCGAGACCGACAAAAACAATATGACCTTCCGGCCTTATGAAGCCCGCGTCTATAGATTCCCGCCCCGCCCTCTTTCCAAAGACCTTTAAAGCTTCGCGTTTAAATTTGTCAGTCTCTGAACAACATAACAATACAGCAGACTCGTTACGTCGGGTCTGCTGTTTTTCGTTGTCCTGATGTTACTTCGGAGTCAAAACGCGACAGCTTTTGGTGCAGGCGAATGCCTGCCGAGGGTCCGGGGCAAGCCGCCCCGGGACTGCCTGTCAAGGCGCGCGTCAGCGCTGATCAAAGCGACTACTTCTTGCCGAAGAGTTTATGCTTTTTGTCCTTAGGGTCGGCGTAAGCACGGATAGCCTTGACCTTGTCGAACTTCTTTAGCATGGATTCGTTATCCTTAAGGGTCTTGCGGTCGATCGACTTGTCGAAGAAGTGGTCGTTGATGAAATGGGCGGTAGGTTCACGGTAAGCGCCGAGCCCAAGATCCTTGTACTCCGATCTTGTGCTGTCCGTCTCAAGGTCGGGGATAAGGCGGTTGAGCTCGCGCAGCATCTGCTCGCGCTCACGCCCGATATTCTCATAGTGCTGTTTGAACGCAGCGTTGTAATCGACGGTGTGTACCATATTTCCGGTCTGGTCTATCGCACAGCCTGAATTTGCGAAGAGCGAGAGCATTATATCCGGGAACTTCTTGGTGTAGATGCTCACCCAGTTCTTTACCATTTCCTGCTGGTCGGGCTTGTTTACGAGATCATCGAGCTCGTAGAGTATCGATATGCCCTTGCTTCCGCAGATAAGACTGCAATATCTCTGGAAAAGCGAGATTATATCGACGTTCTCAAGCTCGTGGAAATTCTCAAGCTCGTGAGAAAGATCGGTAACAAGCTTTCTGTCGTCCGCCATGCGCGAGATGCTCTCATTCGTAAATCCGGAGAGAACGCCCGGAAGAAACGCGCTGCTGTGGAAGTGCTCATAGACCGTTCTGCCGAGCGAGCTTTCCTCACCGCCGTCGGTGCTAAGATAAGTGCATTTCTTCAGATCTTCGATGACCGTGAATTTTCTTGAAAGACCCGCGTCCCTGAATTTCGCGGCAACGGGCTCTTCAAAGCACGGGATGAAGCTTGCGGAGAATATCTCGTACTGGTCCTTCTTGTCATATCCCATTTCATCATAGAATTTATCCGTTGCACGGATAACATTGCGCAGAACGCCGAAAAGCGC
>JAFZOA010000253.1 GCA_017550775.1 Ruminiclostridium sp.
GGTATCGACGTGAACAGATAAGATGTCTCGTCCGCGTTCACCTCGACGTGCATGGTGGTGGGTGTCGGTCGGGTGACTACGGTCTCGGCGTTCTTGTCGAGAAGCGACTGAATATCCTTCTGTATGTTGCGTTCGTTGATATATACGAACTGTGCCTCGCGGAAATACAGCTCGTCGCGGGTGAGCGTGAGTCCGATGACCACCTGCTCGTCCTTCTCGAAGTCGCCTATCTTCATTATGCTGTTGTTATCGCCCTCAAAGTACGTTCCGAGGAAAGTCTTGCGGTTCAGCCAGACGTTGACCGTTCTCTCGTACTTCGACGGGAGGTACATATACAGCGAGGATTTTGCCGGCATATTGAGCGTATACACGATCTCGGCGTTCTTGCCCTTCTCCACAACCTTGAAGCTGTGATGACCGTCGGTAGTCTTGCCCTGTGTAACGTTGGTCTTTTCAAGCGTCACGGGTGTCTTTTCGCTGTTGGATATACGCTTGAAGTAGCCCGGCGTGGTCGCGTTGCCGAGCATAGCCGAAAGAAGCTTGTTCTGATTCTCAAAGGGCTGGTTCTCCTCAAGCTCAAGCTGCTGGTACATCGGGTGTACAAGGTAAGCCATGGGAAGCACGTATTCGTTCTCGGTGACGGTTATGTCGTCCGCAGATTTAAGATTCGCGGTGCTGTTCTCGGGGCACGAGAGCTCATACTTCACACCGAAAAGGCTCTTGGTGATCTCGGTATTGCCGGTATAGCGGGTATAGTGGCTGCGGGAGCTGAACCCGAGGTCTCCGAGCAGCTTTATGGGCTTGGCGTTGAGCGTGCTGGAGCTGTGGGAAAGCCCGTACATATTGAGCGCCATCGGGTCATTGACCGTCCGGAAGTACGTCTTTTCTATGCGGTAGAAGCCGTCGTCCTTGGCTTTTATATCCTGCACGACCTCTCTTGAAGGCTGTATAACGTCGTTGTAGGAAGGGCGGGTCGAATATACGATATCCTGATCCTGCCTCAGTATCTGCGCCATGGTGTTGTAGAAGCACTCTGCACCCACTATCACACACATTCCCACCGCGGCGAGCTTTCTTGTGCCGAACTTGTCCTTCAGCTGTACCAGCGCCGCCGATACGAGCAGAAGCACGAACATCGCGGGGAGTATCACCACAAGCCCGTCCATGGTATCGCGCTTTATGTCTTCAAGGTAGTTGTCCGTGTTCTCGATCATTACAAGCGCCACGAACCAGATGAGTGCAACGATCGCCATTCTCTTCTTCGGGACGTCCTTTATCTCGTTGAACGCCCTCGCCGCGAATGCCACCATAAGGAACGAGAACATGAAGCTGTAACGGTAGGGGAGCCAGTTGGGAAGCTGGCCTCCGTGCCAGATCATATCCGCCTGCTTGATGTACATACATACGCAGAGCACGGATAATATCACCGCCGCGCCGATCCTGTCGCGCCCGCGTATCTTCTTTACGAAGAAGTAGCAGGGGAGCATTATAAGCACTATCGTACCGCAGTAAATAAACGGCAGACCGCTCATGCGGCAGGTGTCGTAGGTCGCGGGGAACATCTTGTCGAGTATCTCGATAAAGTGGAAATTCGTGGTTATCTTGGTCGTTTCGGTCACGTTGTCCGAGAAGTCGAACTTTCCGTATGAAAGCGAGTGGTACACCGGAAGCAGCATGAACGCCGCCATCATCACCGATACTATCGCCACGCCCGTAAAGAGGAACCCGCGCTGGATAAACACTCTGTAGTATTTCGGGCGGTGGGTCACACAGGAATAGTACAGGAAGTATATCGCAGAGAAAATGCCTATCATGTAGCCGATGTAGAAGCAGGTCGTGAACGCGTACACGAGCGAGATCGTACACATGATGAAGCGTCCCTTGTCCACGAGCTGTTCGATCCCGTACACGACTATCGGGAGTATCATCACCCCGTCAAGCCACATCGGGTTCATTGTCTGCTCTATCGTGTATGCGGACAGGGCATAGCAGGTCGAGAAGATTATCGTCGTGAGCCGGTTCATTCCCTTGCCGCGGCTCAGGTATACCGCCATGCAGAGCCCGATAGCGCCGACCTTCGTCACCATCATGGTGAGAAGTCCCTCGGTGATGCACTCACGCGGGAAAGCCCATACAAGAAGGTTGAACGGGCTTGCGAGATAGTAGCCTATGATGCCCATGAATTCGCCGGACAGGTTTCTGCTCCATGAGTAGAAGATGCTCTCCTTGCCCGCGAATACGTCATACATATAGTCGTAGTAGTAAACATACTGACCGTTGAGGTCGAGCGACAGCACGGATTCCTTGCCGAACGGGAATACCCCGAAGATGAAATAAGATATCAGAAGTATCAGGCACGGCATAAGGAAAGATATCCAGAGCTGTGTATCGGCGACAAAAAAGCGCTTGATGCCGTTCTTCGCGTATCCGAGATACTCCTTCACGAAGAACGCAGCACCACCGGTATTGGCCGTTCTTTCCATTTATTCTGCGTTTTTCCTTTCTTTGTCCTTGGTGTCCTCTGAGATTATATATCTTGGACGGAACTTTATCTCTTCATATATCTTTGACATATAGTAGCCTATGATACCGAGTCCTATCATTATTACAGACGCAGGCAGAAGTATCAGTATATACACGGTAGTGAAGCCTTCGAGCGACTGGCCGCAGAAGAACTTGACGACACTGTAAATGCTGATTATAAGCGCGAACAGCAGGAACAGCACGCCCATCCACGTTATTATCTGCATCGGAAAGTTCGTGAAGCTCGTGATGTTGTTGAGCGCGAACTTCATAAGCTTGCGGGTGTTCCACTTGCTCGTGCCCGCGTTTCTCTCCGCCACGTCGAACTCGATCTTTGTCGTGCGGAAACCTACCCAGCTTGAAAGCGCGCGGAAGAAGGTTATGCGCTCCGGCATATCGTTCAGCGCGTCTATCACCTTTCTGTCCATGAGCTTGAAGTCGCTCGCACGGTCGAGATCAACATCTGAGGATGTCTTCATTATGCGGTAGAACGTCTTTGCGAACGCCTTGTATATAAGACTTTCCTTTCCTCTGCTCGACTTTACCGCCTCGACCACCTCATAGCCTTCCTTCCAGAGCTCATACATCTTCGGTATAAGCTCCGGCGGGTGCTGAAGGTCACAGTCTATCACCACCGCACAGTCCCCGGTGCAGCGTCTTAGCCCCGCGAAAATAGCGCCCTCCTTGCCGAAGTTGCGCGAAAAGCGAAGCCCGCGTACCGAAGGGTCGGTTTTAGTGAGCTTGTCTATGAGCCCCCATGTCTGATCGCGGGAGCCGTCGTCAACGAATATCAGCTCGTGTTCTATCCCCGCGCCGTCAAGCACTTCCGTAAGCACACGGGCGGTGTTTTCAATATTCTCCTGCTCGTTGAATGCAGGAACTATCAGAGATAACATATATTATTACTTCCGGATCATTATAGTTTACAGGTTACAGTTTACAGGTTACAGTTTACAGTTTTGCAGGGTACAGCTTATAGTTTACAGGTTACAGTTATTGCGGAGCTTTTCGGATCCGCGCGCTCAACGCGCACCAAAAACTGTACACTGTACTATGTAAACCGATCATTCACAGTATATACAGGCTTCCCGAGGTAGTGTTCACATTGAGCTTGCTGTCCGCGGTGCCGAGTATCACCGCCGCGTCCCCGTACTTCGCATAGTACGGCTCGTCAAAGCGCTCGGAGGTGAAGCTTCCGCTCTCGGTGAAAAATTCGAGGTACAGGGAAAGCTCCTCCGGCATCAGCAGGGTAACGTCCCCGGCACCCGCATTTATGGTCATGTCCGACGAGAACGACGAGAATTCGGCGTACACCTTGCCGCTCTCGGTGCGGACGGAAGCGCGCTCGTCTATCCCGAGCAGCCGCATATCCCCGCTCTTGGTGCTGAATTCGAGCGTACCTGCGTTGAGGTTTTCCGCCGTGACCGGGCCGCTTGAACTCGAAAGACTTATACGCTCATAGACCTTGTGGGGAAGCGTTACCGTCATCCCGCATTTTTCCGCCTCCGCCGAGAACAGCGTCATTGTGAAAGTATCGTTCTGGGTCATGTGAAGCGTTCCCTTTTCCTCGGTGAATATCAGCGGGAGGCTCCCGGTATACTCGACCTTCACCGTCTCGGTATCGCCGTAACGCACCGTTATCGGCATCGATGTGGTTATCACCACAAGCTCACGCGGGGTATCAAACTCCGCTGTGTCGGTGATGACCGTGCCGGTGTAACCGCCGCCCGAAGCGTTGTACTGCACGGCAAATCCAGCCGCCGCCAGCATTATTCCCGCTGTCGAGAGCGTCACGGCAAGCGTTTTAAGAAATCGTATCCTCTTCATTGAACATTCTTTCTCTGCGAACAGAGGCTTTCTTCACGAACCGCCCGTACACCCCGTATGACGCGGAGCAAAGCGGGATTATCCCAAAGCTCATTCCCGCGCCGAGAAACAGCACCCCACAGCTTATCAGCAGCAGCGCCGTCGGAGCAAGGTCCGAGGTCACAGTAAGCACACCGAGCCGTCCAAGCAGCACGCAGGGCACCGCGACTATCCCGAAGGAGAACAGCCCGAGCGCCGCGAACACATAGCACGCGTTCAGAAGGAACAGCAGTATCAGCCCGAACCGCCCCGCGTATATATACATTGTA
>JAFZOA010000254.1 GCA_017550775.1 Ruminiclostridium sp.
ACAAGACTGTGACCGTCACCGCTACGGCAAATCCCGGAGAAGACAACGAGCTTACCAAGAGCATCGTCGTTCCCGCAAATGTCATGGTCTCGTTCTATGCGCCGGACATGGTAGCTCCGGAATACTACACGGATCGTGAATGCACACAGCCGTACAATGACGACTGGGATATGGAGTCAGATCTTACACTGTATATCCGCGACGGCGGCGTATCTTAATAACCGTTATTGCGGTTTTCAGAAGAGTGACATGATAAGATAAAAAAGCAGCACACGGAGACATGATGCCGTGTGCTGTTTTTATTATTATTATTTCAGACCAATGCAGGGGAATTTCACACGTTCAGCCCAGTATGATCAGATCGTCGTATTCGGTGCCGTTGATCCTGATACGGAACTTTCCGCCTTCGATAGTGGGCTCGGTGTCGCCCTTGATGAAGCAGGTCCTGAGTCCGGACGCTATCCGCGCGGAAACATCAACCGAATTGAGATCGAGCTCGGTGTCGCCGTTCACACCGCCGAATACAAGCGCCTTAGCCCCGTCCGCATCGACCTTCGCGGAGGAACGCTCAATTCTTATATCCGACCTTCCCACAAGCGCGCCGAATGCGGTAGTCGCGTCCGCGCGCATTTCGACCACGATGTTTGCGCTCTCGACGCGCACTGTCGCATTTTCGCCGGTGACAGTCCCGAACGCGGAAGCCTCGATACTTCCCACGTTGCACTTTATGCTCGAATAGAGTACGTTTATGGTCGCACTTCCGTTGACCGAGCCGATGACAGCACAGTGCGCGCCGCCGCCCTCTGCGTCAACATCACAGCCGAGCATACTTATCTGCGCATCACCGTTGAACGAGCCGATACATACATTCATGCTCCCGAGACCTTTCAGGACATACCTTCCCCGGCGGATATCTATCCGTCCGCCGTTTCCGGAGCCTATACATACCCCGGAGTGGCTGTCGGAGCCTATGGTGATAGTGCCGTCCTGCTCGAATACGAGCGCACCGTTCCCGGAATTAAGGTCGTTGCCTATGCCGTAGTAGTCGCAGCCGCCGAGGTGGACAGCAAGGTTCCCGTCGCCATCGAACCGGAGCAGCGAGCTTTCCGGAACCCTTATACCGCTGTTTTCGAGCTTGCTGCTTCCGCACAGCCGTAATGTCATTCTGCTGTTCGCGCCGATGTCGATACAGGGCTTATCGCTCACGTTCGACAGTCTCACCGAATCGAGTACGAGCATTCCGTTGAAGCCCTCGGCGGTCTCGATATGCACTCCGGTGTCGATATACGGCGTTCCCGTCACGGTCACAGTACCGTCGGCAAATCCCATACCGACGCGAATCAGCGTATATCCCTCCTTGAAGAGCTTGTCGAGCATTATCTTCTCGCCCTTCTCGGCGGTGTATATCTTCATTCTGCGGCCGTCCTCTCGCTCCTGCCTGTGCGAGCGTATCTCGGCACGGATATCGAAAGGAAGCGACTGTATGACCTCCGCGGACGGACGCGCGGTGTAAAAGCCCTGGATCAGATCGGCTCCGAGCAGGATGACAGTGCGAAGCTCCTCGGAGTTCTCAACGCCCTCAGCGAGCGCAAGAATACGGTTGTCGTGGCAGAAGTCGATTATCTCGCGGACAAAGTGCTTTTTGTTCGGATTGTTCTGTATGCCGCTCAGCAGCGAGCGGTCGATCTTGACATAGTTCGGGGTGTAGCGAAGCAGGTTGCTGATATTGGAATAGCCGGTGCCGTAGTCGTCTATCGCGATGCGGATATTAAGACCGCGGTACTTCTCCTTGATCTCATTGAGCTCCTCGTCCTTATACTCCGAGTTCTCGGTCATCTCCACCACTACCTTGTCCGAAAGAAGGTCGAGAAGCTTGCCGATCTCATCGGAACGCTCGGGCGCAATATGTACATTCGGCATACTGTTTATGAACACTAGCTTGCCCTCGAAAAGCTCCTTATGGGCATTTATGTAGTGCAGAACGTTGAGGAAGGTGTACTGCTCGACCTCGGCGAGACGGTCGGTCATTTCCGCATATTTGAGGATATGGTAAGGGGTTATTCCCTGCATATCCTTCGCGCGCATAAGTGCCTCGTAGGAATATATCTCCCCCGTGTCCACGCGCACGATAGGCTGAAAGTGATAAGTAAACAGGTTGAAGTCGATGAGCTTCTGTACGCGAAGGATCTCTGCGTGCTCGGCTTCGGAAAGCTCGGTGCTCTGACGTACCGACTTTCTGTTGCGTTCCTCCCGCAGCATAACAAGCTCGGAGACCGATGCGTAAACACGGGTCTTGAGCAGTTCGAGCTCCTCGGAATCGTCCGTTTCACGAAACAGCTCCATATAATCACGGTTGAGGTCTTTGAGGACAGTCCTGCTGTCAATAGTCTTTATCCGTTCTAAATATTCAGCCAGAAGCTTTATCGCATTGTCGGACATGGATCATTCCTCCTGTTGGAGCATACCGCTCATTATATCGGCAAGACCTGCTTTAAGCACGGTAATAAGAGACTTGACGAAGCTATCGGCGCAAGCGGCTGTTTTCTGTAAAATCGGATATACAGGTACACTTTAATTATACCCGCAATACGCTG
>JAFZOA010000255.1 GCA_017550775.1 Ruminiclostridium sp.
GCGGGCTTGCGGACGGCATTTTCAAATTCTGACAAAGACGGAGGAATACTTATGGACTGGAAGAAAGAGAATATAAGCGCGTCGGAGCTTGAACGGCGGGAAAAGGAGTACATGAGCGCCGCGCTCGCCATGATGAAGCAGGCGAGACCCGCCCCGAAGCCGGAGCCCGTCCGGGAGCCCGTCGCTGCCGAGCCGGTTGTGCAGGCTGCTGAAGCGGCTCCGCCGGAGGTCCCGGAAAAGCCGGTGATACAGGCGGAAGTGACAGCAGAGGTCACGGCGGAGGTGACAGCCGGGATAACGACGAATGTCGCTGTGACTGCGGATACAGCCGAGGAAACGACCGAAGATACGGCAGAGCCGCAGACTGAGGACAGCGCCGACGAGAAATACGGCGTATATACGGCGGAGGAGCTGCTTAACGGTGAGCACAGGAGCGACGGGCTGAAAAAGGCAGCGGAGATACTTGAGGAGATGACGCGGAGCACAGAGATGATGAAGCGGCTCGCGGAGGGGAACGAGCCGGGTGACGACGACACCACGGACTTTCCGGACTTCTCATGCGGAGATTCCGGGACGGAGAGCTCCTTTCGGGAAGAAAGCGGACCGGAGAGCGAAACGCAGGGGAAATGCCCGCCGGACGATGAATGACGGCGGCATGGTCGGGAGGCTGCTGTCGGACAGCGATGCGGTGCTGATACTGGCTCTCGCGTACATACTTTACCGGGAAAATGCCGACAAAGCGCTTGTTATCGCGCTTTTGTCAATTCTGATCTCATGACGGATAATGCCGGTCTTTCCGGGAATAATAACTCCGAAGCCGGAGAACGGCTTTTATCTAACGCTCCGAGTGAGCCGAAAGGAATTGCGAAATGGGCAAGAGCAAGAAGAACAAGAAGCAATCGCAGGCCGACAGTAACGACGGCGGCAAGGTGAGCTGCTAAGTGTAAAAACGTCCTCTGCGGAGGGCGTTTTTTCTTGACAAACAAGGCTTTTCGGTGTATAATATTAAAGTATGTTGTTTTGTACTGCTTTGCTTCGATATACAGACAAATCAGTTTCTCAGCGCCGGAAACGGAGTGAGAACCGGAAATAATCCTTTGTCTGTGATCAGGCAATTGTAAAAGTCGAAACGTATCTCTCCCCGCCGTAGGCGGGAAGAGATACAAAAATATTTGGACGGAGAAGGTAAGCAGAAGTGCCTGCCGGTAAGTAACAGCGATCACGGAGGAAACCATGAACACGGACATTAACGGGATCCTTACAAATTACATAGATAAGGGCGAGGGAGACACCGTTCTTGTGCTTCAGGGCTGGGGAACGAGCGTCGGACTGTATTCCGCCGTGATAGACAAAGCGGCGGAGAAGTACCGCGTCCTCGCGCCCGACCTTCCGGGCTTCGGAGATACTCCCGAGCCGCCGGAGCCGTGGCACGTTGACGACTACACGGATTTCGTGCTCGCGTTCTGTGAGAAGCTCGGCGTTACGAGCTGCATTATCTTCGCGCACAGCTTCGGCGGCCGCGTGACCCTTAAACTCATGGCGCGGGAAAAGCTTCCGGTAAAGGTCAGTAAAATAATCCTCACCGGTGCCGCCGGGATACGGCATGAGCCGTCCGAGCAGGCGAAAAAGAAAGCCGCCGCGTATCAGCGGGGAAAGAAGTTCCTGTCCAGCGCGCCGATGAAAGCGCTGTTCCCGAACGCGCTCGAAAACCTCCGCAATAAGCACGGCTCCGCGGATTACAGAGCCGCGTCACCCATGATGCGCCAGGTGCTCGTGAACACGGTCAATGAGGACTTATCCGCGCTGCTCCCGAAGTGTACTCCCGAAACGCTTCTGATATGGGGAAGAAACGACGATGCCGCGCCGCTCTGTGACGGTGAGCGTATGGAGAGGGAAATGCCGGACGCGGGACTTGTGACCCTCGACAACGCGGGACATTTCGCGTTCATAGAGCAGCAGTACACCTTTCTGCGCGTGCTTTCATCATTCCTCGGTATAGAACTTGATTAAAGGATAAAACTATATGACAGTATTGAAGCATATCTTGTTTTACGCGGCAATGCTCGCGAACTTCTCCGTAAACTTCGTGCATTTCATGCATATGTTCCAGCTCAACTCGTACAGCGCGCATGAGCAGTACGAGTGGCGGAAAAAGAACACCCAGGACGTTTTTACCCGTCAGGTCTGGGGTCTGATATTCTGTGCGCTGGCGGCAATGCTTGCGATATGCGGAGTTGTTACCATGTCTCCGGGTATTCTTGGGGTATGTTACTATATTCCCGAAACAGGTGCGTTCCTCTTTCTCGTGGGTATGGTCTATTCTCTGCTGCTGAACAGAAAGCCGGTAAAGAAGAAGCTCGTGTTCACTCCGCGCGTTATCAGAATGTGCGTAACAATGGCGATAGTTTACGGCGCGGTATGTGCCTGCTCGTTTATTTTCCTGTACAATACACTGCTGTATTTCGCGGTGGCGGCGATCCTCCCGGCGTTCTGCGTGTATATGCCCTGTCTTGCGAACCTCATAAACAAGCCGGTCGAAAAGGCGATCAACAACCGGTACATCAACGATGCGAAGCGCATAATAAGCGAGCTTCCTAACACCACCGTTATCGGCATAACCGGAAGCTACGGTAAGACCTCCACCAAGTTCTACCTTGAAAAGCTGCTCTCCGCGAAGTACAACGTGCTTATGACCCCGGGAAGCTTCAACACCACCATGGGCGTGGTGAAGATCGTCCGCGGGAGCCTTAACGCCACCCATGAGATATTCCTCTGCGAAATGGGCGCGAAGGGTGTAGGCGAGATCAAGGAGATCTGCGACATCGTCCACCCGAAACATTCGATAATCACATCTATCGGAGAGCAGCACCTTGAAACGTTCGGCTCCGTCGAGAACATAATAAAGACCAAGTTCGAGATCGCGGACGCGGTGACCGACGGGACGGTGTTCTTAAACTACGATAACGAGTTCATACGCAGCAAGCCTATCGACAAGAACAAGGTGACCTACGGAATAGAGGGCGGCGCGTGGGACTATACCGCCACCGACATCTTAGTCACCGAGAAGGGAACAGACTTCACCGTGCATCACGCGGGCGAGGAAAAGCGGTTCCACACGAAGCTTCTCGGCGAGCACAACGTCCAGAACATTCTCGGCGCTATCGCCGTGTCGCATGAGCTCGGCATTTCGTTCGACGAGCTCGTATATCCCGTGAAGCGCCTCGAAGCTGTCCCGCACCGCATGGAGATACTTGACAAGGGCAACGGCGTCAC
>JAFZOA010000256.1 GCA_017550775.1 Ruminiclostridium sp.
GAGGCCTCTCCTCTCAGAGCGGGGTTCATATCCGATGCCGGAGTGGATGAATCGCGCTGGATCGGGAGCCATGAGCTCGGGCGGACATACGCGGATAAGATGACCGGTGCCAACGCCGTCACCGAGAAGTACATTTCCGGCGAGAACGGAGTACAGGACGCTATTGCCCGGGCGATAGCGGACGGGAACGAGATCATCTTCACGGTCTCGCCGAAGATGATACCGGAAACTCTCAAAGCCGCGGTCATGAACCCGAATGTGAAGTTCCTCAACTGTTCGGTCGGTTATTCGATCTCGTCCCTGCGGTGCTACCACGGAAAGCTTTATGAAGCCGCGTTCCTTATGGGTATTCTTACCGCAGATACGATGCTGCTTGACGGGAACGGAGGAAAGAACAGGCGGATAGGGTATATCGCGCGGTGCGGAGCGAGCATGAGCGTCGTGAACCTGAACGCTTTCGCGATCGGTGTGTCGCTTATCGATCCGGAATGCCGGATAGAGCTTAAATACCTTTGCGAGGGAGACAATTCCGACTGGCGGAGGGAGTGGAAGGACAAGGGGATCGGCTTCTACGCGGATTTCGATTATTCCATGGTGCCGGGGACGGCTAACAAGCCCGGAGTTTACCGCATCGACGGCGATAAAGATGTTCATATCGGAACGCCGTATTACAGCTGGGGCAGGTACTACGCCCAGATAATGCAGTCGGTGATGAGCGGGGCCTGGAACATAAGCGAGATCGCGGGTCTGAACAAAGCCGCGAACTACTGGTTCGGTCTTTCCACGGGAGTGGTGAACATTATCACGCCTGTGCTTCCGTATCAGACGCAGAAAATGCTTTCATTCTTCAAGAACTCGATAGTACGCGGAGGATATGACCCGTTTTCCGGAGAGCTCCGCTCACAGGACGACGGCATCGCGGATAACACGTCCGTGCAAAGAAACAGGATATCCGCGTCGCTCGACAAGATGAAGGACGGACAGATCGTGGTGATGGACTGGCTCAACGACAACATCGACGGAAGTATGCCGATGAGCGAAGGGGTATGACGGGAGAACACAATGAGAATTCTTATGGTAGCGGACGAGGAGTCAAAGTCCCTATGGGATCACTATTCTCCCGAAAAGCTTGAGAATGTGGATCTCATCATATCCTGCGGCGATCTTTGTCCGGAGTATCTTGAGTTCCTCGCAACTATGGTCAAGTGTCCCGTGCTTTATGTGCCGGGAAACCACGATGAAAAATACACGACCACACCGCCTGGCGGCTGCACCTGCATAGACGGGAAGGTGTACCGGTACAACGGGCTCCGGATAATCGGATTCGGCGGTGCGATGAAGTACAGGGAAGGGACGTATATGTATTCCGAGCGTGTGATGCGGCACCGTATCTGGCGCTGTAAGGCTGCTGTCATCGCGAGCGGCGGCGTGGATATACTCGTGACACACGCGCCCGCGAAGGGCTACGGCGATCTTGAAGACCTTCCGCACAGAGGATATGTTTGCTTTGACGAGTTCATCAGGAAGGTTAAGCCGTCGTATATGCTTCACGGACACGTCCACGCATCCTACGGCAGCGGCTTCAAGCGCATGACCGAGCACCCCGCCGGTACCCGGATAGTAAACGCGTACGACAAGTATTTCATCAATATAGATGACCAGCGGCTCTTACAAAGCCCCACACGCCCGGAGCTTATGCGTAATCTTTTCGGGGCGTTCCTTTAAAGAGAAGGAGGAACACAAATGAAGCAGAAAAACGGGATCCGCTGTGCAGCGATCATCCTTGCTCTCGCGGTACTTTCGGGCTGCGGAAGCAATACCGCGGTCACCGGCACTAAGACAGAGACATCGGCGGTCACATCTGCGACTACGGAAACGACTACAGCCGCACCGGCTTCGGCTGCGACAACAGCGCAGAAAGAAACTACTCCCGAAACTACCACGGAAGCGACCACAACGAAAGCGACTACCACGAAAGCGACTACTACGGAAGCGACTTCTGCCGAAGAGACTGCTGTCGCTCCGGTACGCGAGGACTATGACAGGTCAGGTCACGGCATAGACGTCATAGGGTGTGAATACAAGGAGCTTGAATATTCGACTGATTTAGATGATACGGACGATGAAAAAAGCAGGATAATAGACGATTTTCTCCGAATGTATGTACCGCCCGAAGGGTTTGAAGATACGGCTCTTCTCTACGGATACTGCGGTGTGGTCTTCGGCGGATATACCTCGTATGACTTCGATTGTGACGGCAAGGACGAATATATCATCAGCATGCCTTATACGAATGTAATGGGCGAATCGCTTTCAAGCTGTATTCTGTATTACATTGAAGACGACGGAAACTGTCACCTGCTTCATAGTACGGCTTATCCGATGATAAATCTATGGGACTTCGGCGGACTTGTGCTGTTTGAGGTACATCCCGATTGGTCAAACGGCATTTACGGCGGCGATTCACAGATACTGCGTGCTTATGACGGTGAGAGTCCCGCATTCGTCTTTTCCTCTCACGGAGACGATACACGCTTTGTCGAAGAAAGCGGATATTTTTTTGACTACGCAGGGCATATGTACGGACCGTATTATGCTGTCGTTACGCCGGAACGTGAGTTCCTGTGGATAACACGTGATGATCTTACCGTGGATGAACTCATGGAGTGCGCGCAAACGGATACATACATCACTGACTGGCTGGAAGAGCAGGGAATGACCGCAGAAAGTGTGCTCGAAGCCTACACTGTCGGACATCTTTCATACTGCGTTCTCGTAAAGAGCGAAGACGAGCGCGAACAATGGTACACTCTGACACCCGACGGGTCATGGGGAGGAACACAGAGCTATATATCGGAAGATGGTGAACATTTTGTAGGCGAACTGCCAAAGACAATACACGGTGTTGACCTCAGAAAGCTCAATATAGTTTAATGAAGGATCCTGGTAAAGACCCTGAAAATAACATATTTAACCGTATAACGGAGGTATCCAGTCATGACAATATCTTTCGCAAACAACAATCTTACAGTCTTTCTTGAAGGCAGGATCGACACCAATAACTCCCCGCAGATCGAAAAGGAGATATTCGACGCGATCGGGCAGAACAAGGACAAGGAGCTTACGCTGGACGCGGAAAAGCTTGAGTACATTTCGAGCGCGGGTCTTCGCGTGCTGCTTAAGATCCAGAAGAGCTCAGACAAGCCGATACCGATAATCAACGTGTCCCGCGATGTTTACGACATATTCGAGACGACGGGATTTACCGAGCTGCTTGATGTTAAAAAAGCATACCGCAAGGTCGATGTAAGCGGCATGAGGCTTATCGGACAAGGAGCAACGGGAAGCGTTTACCGCGCCGACGATGAGACTGTCATAAAGGTATTCAACAAGGATGTAAACTTTGATATGATAATAAACGCCGAGAATGACAAGGCTCGGAAGGCGTTTTTAAGCGGAGTCCCAACAGCTATCCCGTATGACATCGTAAAGGTCGGCGACTGCTTCGGGACGGTATATGAGATGCTCAACGCGAAGGACCTCGTAAGCGTTATCACGGAGGACAAAGCGCACCTTGAGGACTACATTAAGCTTTTCGCAAAGACCGTCAGAGAGATGCACAGCATAAAGGTCGATACCGGAAAGTTCGTACCCGCCAAAACATCTTCATTACGGTCGCTGCACCTGCTCGCGTCGGTTCTTGACGAGGAAGAAATGCGCAAGGTAAGGGAGATCTATGAGAATGTACCGGACAGAGATACGTTCACACACGGCGACTGCCACATCGGAAACGTCATGCTCAAAGACGGAGAGCTCATGTTTATCGACCTTGTGGCGGCAGGTGCCGGTCACCCGATATTCGACATGGTAAGTATGTACTCGCTGTTCGTCGAGCGCGCGAATGATAAGGCTGCGATCGCTCAGAGCCCCATTCTCCGTAATTTCACTACCGAAGAAATTAACAGGATATGGAACATATTTATCCGCGCTTATCTCGATACCGACGACGAAGCGCTGATAAAGAAAGCGGAATATCAGATACGCGGGATAAGCGCGGTAAGACGTTTGTTTGCAGTGATTTTTGTTCCTGGTCTGATATCTCCCGAGGCGTTACGGGCTATGAAACAGCAGATATCGGAGTATTACGACAACGGGCTTGAACCGATCTGTTTCTGAAAACGTTGAAATAAACAATATTAACGGAGGTGAACGTTATGTCGTTTGAAAATACTATCTATCGCTCGGAAGCTGTGAACTGTGTGCTGTGCGGAAATGCGCGCTGTGAGGAGGCTTGTCCCGTGAAGCTCCCCGCGAAGGCTCTGCGCGGGATATGGTTCGATAACAGCAGGTACACGGCGGCGGCGCTCCCCGCGGAGAAC
>JAFZOA010000257.1 GCA_017550775.1 Ruminiclostridium sp.
ATAATATACATAAATAATCCATGTTTACAACTTTAGCGCGTTATTGTCTTCGGATAACACTGAATTTTTCCGGTTTGCCGGATATTATATTGCAGGAGGGTAAAACTATGGCAAAATTAAAGGTCGGAATACTCACGAGCGGCGGTGACTGCCCCGGACTCAACGCGACGATAAGAGGTGCGGCAAAGGGCTGTTATAACCTTTTCGGCGAGGAAAAGGTCGAGATCGTCGGTATCCACAACGGCTATTACGGTCTTATACATAACGACTGCGAAAAGCTTTCTCCGATAGATTTCGCGGGGATACTCACACGCGGCGGAACTATCCTCGGCACAAAGCGCACACCTTATAAGATGATGCAGGTCGTTGAGGACGACAACGTAGATAAAGTCTCGGAGATGAAGAAAACGTACAAGGCGCAGAAGCTCGACTGTCTTCTTACCCTCGGAGGAAACGGAACACACAAGACAGCCAATCTGCTCTCGGAAGAGGGGCTCAACGTCATTGGTCTTCCGAAAACGATAGACAACGATATCTGGGGAACAGATGTTACATTCGGCTTCCACACCGCTGTTGACATCGCGACCGACGTTATCGACCGAATCCACACGACCGCCGACTCGCACAGCAGAGTCATGGTCGTTGAGATAATGGGCAACAAGGCGGGCTGGCTGACTCTTTACTCGGGTATCGCCGGTGGAGCGGATATCGTGCTTATCCCCGAGATACCCTATGATATCAAGAAAGTCGCCGATGCGGTAAAGAAAAGAGCCGAAGCAGGCAAGAGCTTTTCTATCATCGCGGTGGCAGAGGGTGCTATGGATATCGAAGAAGCCGAGATGAAAAAGAAAGTGCGTATGAAAGCTCGTGCAGAGCAGGGCTACAATACGGCTACACTTCGCATAACAAAGGAGATCGAAGCGCTTACCGGATTTGAAACACGCGCGGTGGTTCCCGGGCATATGCTTCGCGGAGGAAGTCCGTCCGCTTACGACAGAGTTCTTGCGACAAAGTTCGGTGCAAGAGCCGCAGAGCTTATACGCGATAAGAAATTCGGCTACACGGTCGCAAAGGTAGATGGCAAGATAACCGAAAACAAGCTCACGGATGTGGCCATGAAGACAAAATTCGTTCTTCCGGAAGACGAGCTCGTCATCACAGGCAAGAATATCGGCATCTCGTTCGGCGACTGACGGAGAATTTTATGAACAAAACTGACCTCAGCGGGAAATGGAAGCTCAGCATCGGCGGTTACGGCGAAACTTCGCCGGTTTCTTACAGCGATGAGATGTACCTTCCCGATACTTTATCGAACGCCCGCAAAGGAAATAAAAACGATGACCGCGAAAGCGGTCATCTTACTGACCCTTATAAATTCGAGGGAATGGTCTGGTTCGGCCGCGAATTTGACATTTCCGAAGATTGGCGCGACAAAGAGCTTTACGTGCGTCTTGAGCGTACAAGAATGACTGCTCTTTTCGCCGACGGACAGAAATGCGGCGAATGCGATTCTCTTTGCACGCCGCACATCTATAAGCTTCCTTCGCTCGGTGCGGGAACGCACAGGCTCGATATCCGCGTGACCAATACCGGATATCCCACGAAAGGCGGTCATATGACCTCGCCTGACACCCAGACGAACTGGATAGGAATTACCGGCGCTATAGAGCTTATCATCCGCCCTAAAGTTCATATTGACGATGTGACCGTTCTTTCGGGGACTAACAGAGAGCATGTCGCTTTTTCGTGCATTGCCGCAGATATCTGCGAAGCGCATATCACCGTTGACGGCGGAAAAACCGTCACGATGATGCTGAAAAAAGGGGAGAACAAGGTGATCTACACTCCCGGAGCCCCGCTTTCTGAATGGGACGAGTTCTCGCCGGAACTGCACGATCTTCGTGTAG
>JAFZOA010000258.1 GCA_017550775.1 Ruminiclostridium sp.
ATAGCAGACGAAAGAGACAGCGCTTATTATTGGTATAAATCATGTGTCCCCCGCCGCAACGACGGGGGAACGCGATGCTATAATATCATACGATCGGTGTGATAGGGAAAAACATCTTGCACAGCAGATACACGAACGGCGCGACAAGCAGTACGCTGTCAAACCTGTCCATTACCCCGCCGTGCCCGGGAAGCAGCTCGCTGAAATCCTTCACGCCGCACTGGCGCTTGAGCAGCGAGGCAATGAGGTCTCCGAGCAGTCCGAGAAAGGTCGATATGACTGCGGCGCCTACCAGTATCGGAATGTTGGTCGTGAAGTGATGCTCGCCCGAGAACATGAGATCCCACAGCTCATAGCCGTGTCCGAGCAGCACCGCGTATATCACTGCGGCAATAAGCCCGCCGAAGAAGCCTTCCCATGTCTTTTTCGGGCTTATATCGGGACAGAGCTTGTGCTTGCCGAGAAACGTCCCCGCAAAATAGGCTCCTCCGTCGGCTATCCAGGCAACGCCGATCGCGTACACAACGAGGAATATTCCGTGGTCGCTCCACTGGAAGCAGAAGAAAGCAAGCGTGGAGATCGCGAACGGGATACATATAGAGATAAACGCTATAAACCCAAGCTCCTCGAATTTTATCTCCTTGTGGCGCATAAGCGTACAGGCGAAAAGAAGCACAAGGAACAGGAACGCTACCGGGATCGCAAAAGCGCGAAGACCGTCATAGCAGAAGAAGAGCGGGAGAAGTGCCGAGAACATAAGGCTCAGTATGGTGATGCTCCGGTAGTGGGTATATTTTGCTGCCGACAGCACCTCGAACACCGCCATTACCGCAAGTATATCGGTCGCGGCAGACATTACATGCGGCGAAAGGCTGGCAAGATAGAATACCAGCAGTGCCAGCGGCACTCCTATTGCGGCTGTGAGTAGCCGTTTGCCCATTAAATCATCTCTTTTCTGCCTGATTATCCTTTACAGACCTCCGAAGCGGCGGTTCCTTCCGGCGTATTCTTCGAGTGCCGCGTCAAGGTCTTTTTCCGAGAAGTCCGGCCACAGTACGTCCATGAACACATACTCCGCGTATGCCGCCTGCCAGATAAGGAAGTTCGACAGGCGCTGTTCTCCGCTCGGACGTATGATGAGGTCAACGTCGGGGAGCCCGCCCGTATAAAGGCGCTCCGAGATCATCTCCTCGGTAAGCGCGGCGGGGTCGGCGTTCTCGGTCAGAAGCTGTTTCGCCGCGTGCAGTATGTCGTCCCGTCCGCCGTAGTTGACCGCGAGACAGCACACCATGCCCCGGTTGGAGGCGGTGTCGGCCTGGAGCCGCTTCATCTTATCCCGAAGTGAGTCGGAGAACCAGTCGATGTCCCCGATGAAGCGCATGGAGATATCCTTCTCCGACATATCTATACCCTCGTCGAGGTAGTCGGAAAACAGCTTCATTATCGCGTTTACTTCTTCCTTCGGGCGCTTGCGGTTCTCGGTCGAGAACGCGTAGAACGTCACGCACTCTATCCCGATATCCGCGCAGTACCGCATACATTTGCGGAACGCACGCGCGCCCTGTACATGACCGGCTGTGCGCGGGAGCAGGCGCTTTTTCGCCCAGCGCCCGTTGCCGTCCATTATAATGCCGATGTGTCTCGGCAGAAGCTCTTTGTCGGGTACGCTCATGTTATACCGTCATTATCTCTTTTTCCTTGTCGGCGCAGACCTTATCGACCTTCTCGATGAACTTGTCGGTAATGGTCTGCATCTTCTTCTCGCCGTCCTTAACGTCGTCCTCGGTGAGCTCGTTGTTCTTCTTCATTGCTTTGAACTTGTCGATAGCGTCGCGACGGCAGTTTCTTACAGCTACCTTAGCGTCCTCGCCGTACTTCTTTACCTGCTTGCAGAGCTCTTTTCTGCGTTCCTCGGTAAGCTGCGGGAAGACGATGCGGATAGCCTTGCCGTCGTTTGTGGGGGTGATGCCGATATCGCTCGCCATGATCGCTTTCTCGATAGCTTTGAGCGAGGAAGCGTCCCACGGCTGTATCACGAGTATTCTCGCTTCCGAAACAGACACCGCCGCCATTGCGTTGATCTGGGTGGGAACGCCGTAGTAGTCAACGGTGATCTTGTCCAGCACACCCGGGTTGGCGCGTCCGGCACGGATAGATGAAAATTCCTTTTCGAGCGCGTTCACGCACTTTTCCATTTTGTCTTCCGCAGACTTGATAACTTCTTTCATGGTGATACATTCCTTTCCTGCGGGCTTTGCGGAGCTTTGCCGCACTTTCGCCCTTTATTTATTGGTTCGTTCCTTTATGACTGATTGCTTACGAGGGTTCCGACCTTCTCGCCCATTACAGCGTCGTAGATGTTGTCCGGGCGGTGCAGGTCGAACACGATCAGCGGGATATTGTTCTCGATGCACATAGCGGCCGCGGTGCCGTCCAGCACGCGCAGTCCGTTGACGAGTATGTCCTTGTGGCGCAGGGTCTCGTACTTTACCGCATCGTCGAATTTGAGCGGATCCTTGTCATACACGCCGTCCACCATTGTTGCCTTGAGCACGATCTCGGCGTTGATCTCGGCGGCTCTGAGAGCGGCAGCGCTGTCGGTGGAGAAGAACGGGTTGCCGGTGCCGCAGCCGAAGATAACTACTCTGCCCTTTGCGAAGTGGCGGAGCGCTTTCTCGCGGATATACGGCTCGCAGATCGCGTTCATGGCGATAGCGGACTGCACGCGCACGTCGCAGCCCATTTCCTTCAGCACGTCGCCTACCGCCAGCGCGTTCATGGTGGTGGCGAGCATACCGATGTGATCGGCGGTGACTCTGTCCATGTTCTCGCTTGTGCGTCCGCGCCAGAAGTTTCCGCCGCCGACGACTATGCCTATCTCAACGCCCGCGTCGAAGCATCTTTTCACGCTCTTGCATATCGTGCTTATGGTGGGTATGTCGAGACCGGTCTTCTTTTCGCCGGCAAGCGCCTCTCCGCTGAGCTTCAGGAGTATTCTTTTATATTTAGGTTCAGGCATGGGTATCTGTCCTTTCTATTATTATATAGTGTATATCAGTAGTCAAGAACTCTTATCGAGCCGAGGATATCGAGCTTTGCGCATTTTTCATCAAATTCCGCCTCGTTTATCACGCCGGTCACAAACGCACATTCGTCTGCCGGGGCTCCGTCGCGAGAGAGGAACCTTACCTCACCGAAGATATCCTGCGCTGTCTTTCTGTCGGCTTTCGCGCGGACATAGAACCGGTTGTCGAGCTTCTTGTACGGGATTATGAAGTCCTGGGCGCTGTCCTCCCAGTTCATGGTCTTGGAGGTGCCGTGGGACTTGGCGGCGATGATGATGTCGGAGACCACAGCGCTTGCCGTCGGGAGCTTGCCCGCGCCCTTGCCGTAGAACACCACATCGCCCACCGCGTCACCGCGCACGAGTATCGCGTTGAACACGTCGTTCACGCCGGCAAGCTGGCTTTCCTCGTTGAGTACGGCGGGGCAGGTCATTATTGCCACGTCGTCGCCGCGTTTGGAAGCGAAGCCGATGAGCTTGATAACGCTGTTCATGCTTTCGCAGTACTTAACGTCCTCAAGCGTGATCTTTGTGATGCCCTCGGTATGTATGTTATCGGGGTAAACGTGCCGCCCGAACGCGAGGGACGCTAAAATGCATATCTTGCGGCAGGTGTCGTGACCCTCGACATCTGCGGAGGGGTCGCGCTCGGCGTAACCGAGATCCTGTGCGATCTTTAACGCCTCGTCGAAGCCCATTCCTTCCTTTATCATCTTGGTGAGTATGAAGTTCGTGGTGCCGTTGAGGATACCCGCGATCTCGTCTATCTCATTGGCGGAGAGGCACTGGTTGAGCGGGCGGATTATCGGTATGCCGCCGCCGACGCTTGCCTCAAAGAAGAAGTTTACGTTATGCTCCTTGGCTATTTTCAGCAGCTCTGCGCCCTTTGATGCAACAAGTTCCTTGTTGGAGGTAACGACGCTCTTGCCCGCTTCGAGTGCGGACTTCACATATCCGTAAGAGAACTTCACGCCGCCTATGACCTCCGCGACCACCGTTACCTCGGGGTCGTTCAGGATATCGTCGAAGTTCTTTGTGAACTTGTCACGGTAGCGTTCGTCGGGGCAGTCCCGTACTTCGAGGATATACTTTATATCAAGCTCGTCCCCGACCTTCTTTTCGAGAGCCTCTTTGTTCCTGTAGAATACCTCTACGGTGCCGGAGCCTACCACTCCGTAACCGAGCACTGCGATCTTTTTCATACATCATTTCCTTTCGTGTCCCGGATTTAGTCTGTTATATTATACCATACTTCGGGTCATAAAACAAGACCTTTTTGAACTTTTTTTCATATACCCGCATCACAGTGCAGCATTGCGAAAAATTTATCTTCTTTTAAGTTGATTTTAGGATTGTGCTGTATAATGGAGGCATAGAGAGAAAGAAATGAGAAAGAGAGCAGGATCAAAACAATCGGGGGCGATGATATGGCAATTAATGTAATGAAGAGATACGAGCTCAAATACCTGCTGAACGGGGAACAGACTGAGTTCCTGCAGGAGTGGCTCAAAGGTCACATGGAGGTAGATAAATACGGTCTTACCTCGATAGCGTCGATGTACTACGACACCCGCGACTATCGGCTTATCCGCGCGAGCAACGAAAAGCCGGAGTTCAAGGAGAAGATAAGGCTTCGCTCATACGGGATAGCGACCGACAGCTCGCCGGTGTATCTGGAGCTCAAACGCAAGGCATACGGTGTTGTGTACAAGCGGCGCGTTGAAAGCACCATACCGTTTGTACAGAGGTTCTTCGAGGGGGACGGCGAGATCTGCTCCGGCAGTCAGATAAACCGCGAGATCACCTCGTTCCGCAACTTTTACGGCGAGCTCGTTCCCGCCTGCATTATAATCTACGACCGCACAGCGTACTTTGAGCCGGACGGAGACCTGCGGCTCACCATAGACCGGGCTCCGAGGTACAGAATGGACGATCTTGCGCTGGATAAGTCCATGGAGGGAGAGCTGCTTCTTCCGGAGGGCTGGACGATACTGGAAATAAAGGTGCAGCAGGCTATGCCGCTGTGGCTGTCGGCGATGCTTGCGGAGGGGAAGATATATAAGGGAAGCTTTTCCAAGTACGGTGAGGCGTACCGCAGAGAGCTTCTTAAAGCGGGATAAGCTCTGTAAATACCGTGAACAACACATCTGAAAGGAGACAATTACACTATGTTTGATTCTATATATTCTTCTGTGGTAACACCCGAGCAGTTCTTCATAATGGCTGCGGCATCCCTCGTTTCGGGATTTTTATACGCATGGATAATGAGCTTCCGCGTACGCTCAACCAAGCGGTTCTTCGTCGTCGCGACTATCATTCCCTTCATCGTTGCGGCGGTGATAACCTTTGTGAACGGCAACATCGGTGCCGGTGTCGCGATCGGCGGCACGTTCGCGCTGATACGTTTCAGAAGCGCTCCGGGAAGCTCCGATGAGATAGCGGCGATACTGATAGCAATGGGTTCCGGTATAGCGTTCGGAATGGGCTACATAGCTTACGGCGTGGTGATACTTACGGCTCTTTCGGTGCTGTTCCTCGCGCTCGGAAGCGTTACCGTATTCGACCACAAGAGCATGACCTCGGACAGGCTCCTTCGGATAACAGTTCCCGAGGACCTTGAATACAACGGCGCGTTTGATGAAGCCTTCGCACAGTTTCTGAAAAAGGCGGAGAGCGTCGGTGTCAAGACGACGGGCATGGGGAGTATGTTCCGGCTTTCATACAGGATACAGATGAAGGACAGCTCCGAGGAAAAGGCGTTCATAGACGAGCTTCGCACCAGGAACGGCAACCTTGAGATATCCGTTCTGCCTTATACCGAACAGCAGAATCAGCTTTGACTGATATTTCCTGACGGCAAAAAGTCCTATCTTTAAACTCTTAAACAATGTCTTGAAATCTTATTATTGGGTCCGGCGTCACGCTGGCGCGGGTCAAGGGGCGCGCAGCCCCTTGCGCTGTCCGCGAGGATATCTGTCGAAAAAGTCCCTTTTTCGACAGACTGAAAGGCCTGTGCTTTTCGAGCACAGGCCTTTTTGTTGCTTTTGGGATTGTTACTTAGCGGTGTTCTGATAGCTTTCGATCATTTTCTTATCAATGGTTCCGAAACGGGGTCTGAGGGAACCCGCATAATCACGGGCTTCGCGGATCCCGAGCTTTAAGAAGATGTCGAGTTTCATCTTATTTGCTTCGTTAGGATAAACAACTATCTTGTCGATGAGCATATCCGACAGGTCGTTGATAGTCTGTCGGTCGAGTTCGCCGCCGGAGACCGCAAGATCATTGGTGAACGCGTGCCTGATGTCCTTCACCCCGCGTATTGTTTCCGCTTTGTCGCGGGTGTCGCGCTGTGTATCGGTGATACGCGTTTTAAGCTTGGTGATCTCCGTTCCGAGAGCTTCGTTGCGCTTTTTGAACTCGGTCTTGGTGATAGCGTCGTCGGTATATAGGTCGAGCAGCTTGTCCTTTTTTATCTCCAGCGCCTCGATCTCCCTTTGCAGCGCGTCAAGCTCCCTCGACGAGACAGTGTCCTCCTGCTCGTCCTCGTAAAGCGCGATGAACTCTTCGATGTACCTGTCGATATTCCCGGACAGGTCGATGAACATACTCCCGAGTATCTTGTAGAGCTCGCTCTCATAGATCGCTATTGTCGGGCAGTCCGCAGACTTTCCCTTTTTCTTTTCGCGGCATACCCACTCGTATATCGGAGCGCCGCGGTGGAGCTCCTTGCTGTATGATGTTCGCCAGAACGGGACACCATGAACTCCGCAGATTATCTTGCCGGACAGGGGAGAGGTCTTCTTCGCGGAGCGGTCGGTAGCCCTGACCTTCATGCTGCGCTCGGTGAACACCTCGTTCGCCTTGTTCCAGAGCTCCTCGGAGACTATCGCGGGGACGGTCTCGCCGGTCTCGTCCTTGTACATCACCCATTCCTCGGGCGGTAGGAATTTCTGCTGCTTGGTGCGGTAGTCGGTGATCTTCACCTTGTTGCCGCAGTAGTAGCCCTTGTACTTCGGGTTCTGAATGATGCCGCCAATAGTGTTGTGGTGTATGATCTTGCCGGAGCGGCTGCGGTAGCCCTTGTCCCACAGCAGCTTCTCTATGTCGCGGAGCCCGTAATTCCCGGTTGCATAGGTCTCGAAGATAAGCCGCACCATTTCGGCTTCCTTTACGTTGACGACGAGCTTTGCGTTGTCCTTGTCAAAGCCGAAAATGCGGGAGTTGCCGATAACCCGTCCGTTCTCTATCGCCTTGCGATGGCCGAACTTCACACGCTCGGAGAGCTTTCGCACCTCGTCCTGCGCTATGCTCGACATGATAGTAAGGCGAAGCTCGCTGTCCGGCTCTATCGTACAGATGTTGTCAGACATGAAGAAAACGCCGACCCCGTGTTTGAGCAGGTCGCGGGTGTAGGTGAGGCTGTCAACGGTGTTGCGGGCAAATCGGCTGACTTCCTTGGTCAGTATCAGGTCGAACTTGCCGTCATACGCGTCCTGTATCATGCGCTGGAACTGCACGCGGTTCTCGGCGTTCTCGCCGCGGATACGGTCGGCGTAGCCCTCGACGTAGTGCCAGTTCCGGTTGCGCTGTATCAGGTCGCGGAAGTGGGATTCCTGGTTCTCGATAGACATGGTCTGCTCGTCGCGGGTGGTCGAGACGCGGGCGTAGTAGGTCACGCGAAGGTTGAAATCCTCGATCTGCTTACGTTCCGTGCGCATGGTGTTTATAACGTTGTAGATGTCCATGAGGGGCGCTCCTTTTTGGGGTCGTGATTGGTGTCATTTTTGGTGTCATCTGGAATTTTGACACCAATGTTTCGTATGTGAGGTATTGGGGTTTCTGAGTGATAAACGGAAAAATAATGTAGTTATGGATTAATCATATAGAATTATAACATATGCCAAAGCATTTGTCAATACATGGCGGCAAATGATACGAGGGCAGCGATGTTTAGAAAAACTCCCGCATTCGGGCGATAAAGTCCTGAGTGCGGGAGTTTTGTTTCTGTGTCATAACAGCTCTTTTATGCAGATGACAAGCGGCTCGGGTGCGTCTTTGTATATCCCTGCGGTTATCTTGTCGTCAAAGGTGAAAATGCCGGTAGCTTTAGCTTCTTCAAAGGGGTAAACAAGCACTTTTTCGTTCATGGGGTCAACTATCCAGTATTCCCGTACTCCCGATTTGTGGTAGAGCGAGAGCTTTTCAACGGTGTCATGGTCGGAATTGTGAGGGGAGAGGATCTCTATGACCCAGTCGGGTGCGCCGTTGCATCTGTACTCGTCTATCCTTGTTGGGTCACATACTACCATAATATCCGGCTGCACAATATTGCCGTCATCAAGCTTTACATCATACGGAGCATTGAACACCTCGCAATTCTTCTTGTTTGCAGCAATATAGCTGTCAATTGCACCGACTGTTCTTCTGCTTATACGCTGATGTATCGTATTGGGTGATACAGGCATCGACTCTGATCCCTTTTCATCGAAATAATAGATCACCCCGTTTATAAGTTCGCATCTTTCCGGCAGATCGGTCATCGCGAGAAATTCATCGGATGTATATTTTCTCGCTTTTTCTGATGCTGTCATATGGATCAGCTCCTTTCGGTGAGGACGGACAGGCGGGTTTCTGCTTTTATTATATACTGTGTGCAGAGTTTTGTCAAGTAAACGGTGGAAACAGAATAAATCCCTTATGGAGCACTCATTAAGGGATCAATTTTTTGAGCAGAGGATGCTTTTCCGAAAATACATCGTGGTTTTGTACAATCGGTGGTTCCTGATTATTATTCCTTTCGGAAACTTTTTACAAACTTTCAAAAATTGCTCGGTTTTGACTGTAAAAAATCCCCAAAAAAGTAGGTACTTATGAGAGGGTAAATAAAGGGAGCGCGATTTAGCAGGTATGATTCTGTTCCGGCACGGTGCTTGTGCAAAATCGCCATGTAACTCATTTTCTTTTGGTGACATTCAACAAAGTTGCAAAAAGGTGTAGTCAAAAACGCTCGCTCGACCCCCTTATTGGTGAAAGTTGCTGTTATGCGAATGGATTGCCTGCCACACCACTCTCAATTATTCCGGCATCGTTGATACTCGAAAGGAGCGAACGAACATGAACATGAGCTATGACACCCGTTGCTGTGATCCGACAAATGCCCGCGCGTGCAGTTGCCGTGCAGAAATGCTTAACGATGCTGTCGCAGACGAAAAACGGTGTACGTACGATGATGAATTACGCAATGTTTAGCAAGCATAGATTTCGTACGTACGAAATCGGTTCGGAAGCGGAGAACCCACTTCTGAACCTTTTCAGGGAAACCCGCGCGCTGTCGCACGAACCTTGAAACAGCGATAAAACCGCATGAATGAAGGGAGAGAGGAAAAACAATGAATAAGTATAAAGAAATAAAGCGCAAGGAGATAAAGTTTGATATGGCGGACTGGGAGCGTGTCCGGGCACAGGCAAGCAAATCCGGAATGAACACTACGGACTACATCAGGCGCATGGCGGTCATCGGCGGGAAGATTGTGAACATCAACCTTGAAGCTGTAGCGGCGCAGTTGAACTGTGCTCGTATAATAGGCTCCAACATCAACCAGATCGCAAAGAAAGCAAACGAGATAAACAGCATCTATGAGACTGACATCATAGAGCTAAAGCGGAATGTGGAGGAGTTATGCCATACCTTAAGTGTATCAGCATCAGAACTACGGTCGACAGAAGTCTGAGGTATATATTAAATCCCGACAAGACGGAAGAGCTGCTTTACACAAGCGCTCTTAACTGTCTAAAAGATGCTCGTAACGCTTACCTGAATATGCAGCTTGTTTATGAGCAGTACAGTGGACGGAAATTCAACGAGCCCCTCCCGGAAAACGGAAAAGGTCATGTCAAAGCGCTTCATTACATACAGTCGTTTTCGCCGGAGGACAACGTCTCGACCGAGCTTGCGCACCGGATTGCAAAAGCATTCGTCCGTAAAACCTTCGGCGACAGTGTACAGACGGTGATCGCGACTCACTGCGACAAGCGGCATGTCCATTCCCACATAATTATATGCTCTTACGGTATCGACGGTCATCATTTCACCTCGAACAAAACCACTCTTGCGCACGCACGGGAATACTCTGACAGGGTAGCTATGGCGTTCGGGATACAGCCGATGACCGCCAAGCAAGGCAAAGGTATCACTTACGGTGAATGGTATCACCGGAGCAAGGGGACTTCATGGAAGCAGAGGATATGCCAGGATATAGACAGTCTCGTGGGGTTTGTAAGCGGCCTGGACGAGCTGCTTTCCGGGCTTGAAAGTCAAGGCTATACTGTCCGGCGTGGAGAAAGCATTTCCGTGAAGGCTCCCGGACAGAAACGTGCGATACGTCTGAAAACTCTGGGTGAGGGTTACGCGAAAGAAATTCTCGCGGCTCGCTGCTCCGTTCCGGCTCAGCTTCTGTTGGAATATGAAAGTGCGATCGCGCAGATACCGGTTACTCCGATGTGTAATCCGAGCCTTGAAGAGATCACGGGAATGCTGAACGTCATAAACCGTGACAGGATACATTCTATCGGGGAGCTTGAGTTCCGTATCGAAGATCTGAAAGCAGAGCATGATAAGACTGTTATGGAGGTGAACAAGCTGAAAGTTCAGGCTGGAACATACGAATCGCTTGCCGAAGAGATAAGGCTTTACCGACAGATGTGTTCCGGAGCCCCGTTGTCGCGGGAGGAGTATATGCGTTTGCGGGTCTGCGAGCAAAACCTTGAACAGTACAACATTCGCACCGATGAGGATATGGACGAGCTTCTGCGTGAACAGCAAGCGCTCGCGGACAGGGTGACTGCGCTGGAACAGGCTCTTTCTGACTGTACGCGGAAGTACAATACCTATGCGGCGATTGCAAAGACTTACCGGGATATTACTTCAGGCGACTATATATCGAGACTTATAGCATACGACAAACATCAGAAGGATAAAGAAAAACAGCAGACTGTGCCACAGAAAAAGAAAGGTCAGCGTAGATAAAAATGGTAAAGAGTGCGCTTTTGAAAAACTGCGCAGCTTTTGATTACGGGTCGTGCCGGGTTCAATAATAGAAATGAAAGGGGAATGTGGAACATGAGGTTAAATACGGAGCAGGACAACATTGTCGGGAAAGCATTTATGATTGCAATGGCAAGGAAGCTGTACCGGGAAGGAAGTATAGATACGGCAACAATGAACAGACTCGTTATTAGGATAGAGAAGATTAAGGATATAGGAAAGGTGGATAAAAGGGAAAAGTAAGGGCGAAGATTGTCTGGAACATTATGAGATGTAAGCGCTGGAGATAATAATATACTATTAAAATTAAAATAATAATTAGCCGATATGTAAAACGTGCACAATAAATATATTATGCGATTGTAGAAATTATACGATATTTCAAAAATTTTAGTTTTGGGTATAAAGTTTTTAGGTTTCGTGCCGATATAACGATTGTAAGGGTCAAGTGAAGGTCGGCTGCAGCGGTCGGAACTTGGCCGTAACACCAAAACACAAATCACAGATCATTATTAAACGTTCGTACTGAAAGAGTACGATAAACCACAATGGGCTCAACGTAAAGGAATTATGTTGAGTAGAGCCGGATCTCCCCCAAGAGACCGGTTCGGAAAATCAAGGAGGAACAATTATGGGAATGGTAGTACAGCACAACATTAGCGCA
>JAFZOA010000259.1 GCA_017550775.1 Ruminiclostridium sp.
ACGAAACACACACTGTTGTCAAGCGGTTCAGGTATGAGCTGCATCGGGACGGCGAGTACTGGAAGCTCGGAGAGTTTGAGCCGTATGAAATACCGGAAAAGGAAAACCAATGACCAAAAAAGACATACTTTCAATGACGCTTCCCGAGCTTGAAGCGGAAATAATGGCTCTCGGCGAGAAGAAATTCCGCGCGGGTCAGATCTACGGCTGGCTGCACGAAAAGCGCGTAACTGCGTTCTCCGAGTGCACGAACCTACCGAAAGCGTTCATAGAACAGCTTGACGGGCTGTTCTTCATAATGCGTCCCGAGGTGAAGCGAAAGCTCGTCTCGAAGCTCGACGGTACGACGAAGTATCTGTACGCATTCCCGGACGGCGAGTGCTGCGAGACCGTTATGATGAGCTATAAACACGGCAACTCGCTTTGCATCTCGACACAGGTCGGCTGTAAAATGGGGTGCAGCTTCTGCGCATCGACTAAGGCGGGCTTCGTACGTGATCTCGCGCCGTCCGAGATACTTTCTCAGGTCTATGAGAGCGAGCGCGAGAGCGGCCGTAAGGTCGAGAGTCTTGTCCTTATGGGGATAGGCGAGCCGCTCGACAATTTCGACAATGTTCTGCGCTTCCTGAACCTCCTGTCCTCGGAAAAGGGGAAGAATATGAGCCTTCGGCACGTCTCGCTATCTACCTGCGGGATAGTTCCGCGTATAAGAGAGCTTGCGGATATGAAGCTCGGGCTTACGCTTTCCGTGTCGCTCCACGCCCCGACCGACGAGAAGCGAAGCGCGATAATGCCGATAAACAAGCGGTACGATACAGCCGAGCTCATCGATGCGTGCAGTTACTACTTCGCTCAGACGGGAAGGCGGATAAGCTTCGAGTTCGCTCTTATCGCGGGAGTAAACGACGACGCGGTCACTGCGAAAGAGCTCATAAAGCTTCTGAAGCCGGTCTCGCCGTGCCACGTCAACCTCATTCCCGTAAACGAGATACGCGAGCGGGAATACCGCAAGAGCAGCAGGGTAAAGGAGTTTCAGCGACTTCTCGACGAAAGCGGAATAAACGCGACTGTCAGACGTACCCTCGGCGCGGATATCAATGCGGCCTGCGGGCAATTAAGACGTGATAACATCGATAACCGCCAAAATTCAACCAAATGACCAAAAATGTAACATCATTGTAATAAATTTGTAACCATTTTACAGTTGATTTATTTGAAAAAAAAGTGTATAATAGATAAGATAGAGATTTGTGGCATTTGCCGAAAAGATAGACCCGAATTGAAAGAAGGGACGTTATGAAATGCTTTTCAAAGACCGATATAGGTCTTAAACGAAACGAAAATCAGGACAGAGTGTGGACGGATATGCTCGAAGAGGACGCTGTCGCTGTTATTCTTTGTGACGGTATGGGCGGTGAGAACGCCGGAAGCGTCGCGAGCGAGATGACCGTCGAATTTATGTCCGACCGGATAAGGAAGGGCTTCCGCGGTAATATCAACCGCAATTTCATACGCAATCTTCTGATAACCTCCGTCACCGCGGCGAACAGTCTCGTATTCGACCGCGCATCGAAGGAATCCGATAAGTACGGTATGGGAACTACCTGTGTCGCAGGTATTATATATGCCGGCAGAGCCTACATAATAAACGTTGGCGACAGCCGTGCTTACCATATTTTTGACGACAGCATCCAGCAGATCACAAAGGATCACACATACGTCAGAAAGCTCATAGAACGCGGCGAGATCACCGAAGAAGAAAGCCGCATACATCCTGACCGCAACCGCATTACCCGTGCAGTCGGTGCTGAACGCAACATAACCCCCGATTACTTTGAGATAGATCTTGAGGAAGGGCACATCCTGCTCTTCTGCTCAGACGGTCTGCATTCTTACGGAGATGACGCCGAGATAGCCGAGATAATCGTGAACAATCCTATCGCGCGTGCGTGCGATCTCCTTATAGACTACGCTCTCGGAAACGGCGGAAGAGATAATGTTTCAGTAGCGGTGGTAGAAGTCTGAAACTGCATTTTAAAATATACAGAACTGTCCTATGAAAGGAACTGAGCTTAATGGACAAGAACATAGGAAAGAAGCTTGATAACCGCTATGAGCTTACTGAGCTGATAGGCGTCGGCGGAATGGCGGATATCTATAAAGCGACAGATCTTACCGAAAATAAGACGGTCGCCGTAAAGATACTCAAGAACGAATTCGCGAAAAGCGAGGATTTCACGCGCAGATTCCGCAATGAATCAAAAGCTATCGCACTTCTTTCTCATAAAAATATCGTAAAAATTTACGATGTCGGATTTACAGACAAGATCCAGTACATCGTAATGGAATATATAGACGGCATAACCCTTACAGAGTATATCGAGCGTCAGGGCGTTCTTAAATGGCGCGATGCCGTTCATTTCACCACTCAGATACTCCGCGCGCTTCAGCACGCTCATGACCGCGGAATAGTCCACCGCGATATAAAATCGCAGAACGTGATGCTTCTTGCGGACGGAACGATAAAGGTCATGGACTTCGGTATCGCGCATTTCAACCGTGAGACTGACAAGACGATCTCTGAAAAAGCAATAGGCTCTGTCCACTATA
>JAFZOA010000025.1 GCA_017550775.1 Ruminiclostridium sp.
ATAAAGGAGCACCGCTGACGCCTTTATCTCGCGCTTTGCAAAGATACCCTTGCCCGCGTAGGAAAGGGCTTTGTTCGCGTCCGCCATACCCTCTTTCGGGTCTTTGGCGTTCTTTGCGAGTTCGAGATATGACATCGCGAGGATAGCACAAGCCTCGTCGTAAACGATGCTTCCGGTCTCTGAGAACGGAAGAGCGGCTTCTACCGCGCCCTTGTGGTCGCCGCGCTTATAGGCGTTCTTCATCTTTATGAGAGCTTCGAGGTCCTTATCCGCGGCGTTCTCGCTGTCATCAAACGTTTCAAGCTCGTCGGGAAGCAGGTAATTCACGGGAAGCTGGAGCACCTTAGCAAGGTAAGTGAGCGTTTTTACCGACGGATTTGCGGTACCGCTCTCTATCTGGCTAAGCATATTTCTCGTGATAAAATCGCCTACCACGTCCGCCTGTGTCATTTTTCTTGCAAGCCGGGCTTCTTTTATTCTTTTTCCGAGTTCAGCCGGATCCATACCGCACTCCCCCTTTCCGTATCAGCAGGTCAGCTTCTTATTATCTTTACGGCAGTTCCGTATGCCATTACTTCGGCGGCACTCTGCATTACTGCAGAAGTCGCATAGCGAACGCCGATTATGGCGTCTGCGCCGAGGGACTGAGCCTCGAAGATCATTCTGTCGGTCGCGATACGGCGGGCATCGTCCATCATCTGTGTGTAGTGCTTGAGCTCACCGCCGACAATGGTCTTGAGACTTGCGCCGAGGTCCTTGAACGTGTTTACAGTCTGAATGGTGCTGCCTTTTACAAGACCGATCATCTGGACATCGGTGCCTGAGAGATACTCTGTTGTTGTTAAAAGCATATTTTTTCCTCCTTGGTTTTGACAAGTATGCTGAGTTAGCGGCAAATGGGGATTCGCCGCTAACTTTCGGTTCTTACCGACGAGTCTGTACAAGACTTGCAGAGTCGCACAGACTAAGTATAGAAGAGTTGTGTGGAGAATGTAGCCGCCTATAAGAGACCCAAGAAAGCAGTTGCTTCGGGCGGCTATTGGGTGCAGCGTCACGCTGCCTCCGTGTGCACTTTTGTCTGCTTTGAATGAGCGCATCGTGCACTCTTTGGGCAGACAAAGTGCTGCATCCTGCTGCAGGGCGGCGTTAGCCCTGCCGGGGTCGAGAGGGGCAGAGCCCCATAAATAAAATTGTCAAGCTTATTTACGTAAATCTTATTTACTTACGATTTTACCATACAGTCTGCAAAAATGCAATAGCCCATGAGATATTTTTTTATTTTCGGCACTTTGCTCAAAAAGAAGATGAGGGATTGTGCAGTATCACGATTTTGAAAAATCGCTCGATAAATTATTGACACCGGGCGAAAATGTGGTATAATTGAAGTAAATAGAATTTACGCATCGCTCTTTTGTGTCATACGAAAGGAAGTGTTAATATGGAGTGGTTCACAAACTGGTGGGGAGGTCTCGACGGCATAGAACAGGTCCTGTTCTGTATTGCACTGCCATCGACGGTAATTCTCCTGATACAGACTATTATGATACTGTTCGGTTTCGGCCACGACGGGACCGGTGTCAACCCGAGCGATACTTCCGGATTTGACGGCAGTACGGATATCGATATAAGCACGGACGTTGACATAAGTCTCGATGCGGACGCTTCCGGCGCGGATATCGACGCGGGCGGCAACGAGTTCGAGACAGATGTTACAGATGTGAATTACGGCGACGGAAGCACCCCCGCCGATGTCGGGACTCTGAACTTCTTCACCGTCCAGGGCGTCATCTCGTTCTTCTGCGTTTTCGGCTGGGCAGGCATAGTTACATACACCCTGTCGAAGATCGCGGTGCTTGCGATAATCGTCGGCCTTATACTCGGACTTGCGGCAATGTACGGTGTTGCAAAGATAATGCAGCTCTCGAAAAAGCTCGCGCAGAACGGTACGCTTAACATAAAGAATCTTCTCGGAGCTTCCGGAACGGTATATCTCGTGATACCCGCCGACGGAGAGGGCAGAGGAAAGGTTAACGTAATGAGCGGAGAAAGACTCGTAGAATTCGACGCGATAACCGACAGCGGCGAGGCGCTTCCGGACGGAACTCCGATAAGAGTAATAGATA
This sequence comes from Ruminiclostridium sp., assembly GCA_017550775.1. The sequence continues at coordinate 2,124 of JAFZOA010000025.1, forward strand.
TACGAAGCGGGAATGTCCTCGTTGTTGAGAAAGTCTGACGGTGATTTATGGAAATTAATGCTGTAGATATAGTATTCTGGGTATTTATCACGATCGTGGTGATAGGCGGGCTCGCCTGTCTGGTAGTGTTCCTGCCGAAAGAGCACGACTATGAGGATTCAAGGCAGGACTGCTATCGCATACAGTACCGCGACGGCGTTTATTCCGTTACGAAAAAGAAGCCCTCGTTCGGAGAAAACAAATACTCGATCCGCTCCAAATATTTCTATATTAAGAAGGCGCCGTTCGAGGCGGACGCGTGCTGTGAAGACGGAAAGGCTCCCGACGGAAAGAACTACCGCGCCGTGACATCGGTAAGGGTATGCTTCCCCGAGGATAAGCTTCAGGTGTTCGCTCCGACGTTTCATAACGTCTCGCACGAAAGCATTCTCGAAACTGTCGAGGAAGCCCTCGCTTCCGCTATGAAGGACGCACTCGCGAAGTATGACGCGGCCGCGGGCGAGGAAGCTTTCAAGGAAGTGTTCAAAGAGTGCGCCAAGGAAAAGCTCGAAATTTTCGGGATATATGTTATGACCGTCGGAAATATCCGTGTGAATGAGAACGAAAAGTGATCGTTCCGGACAAAATGTTTTTGTAAACCTTGAGACTTTGTCTCATTGAATAAGGAGGAATTTATTATGGATCCCATTATCATTGCAGCGATCGCAGTCGGCGTTATACTGCTGTTTGCGCTGTTTGCGGGCATACTTTCGCGCTACCGCAAATGTCCGTCGGACAAGATACTCGTTATCTACGGTAAAGTCGGAAGCGACAAGAGCGGCCAGGCAAGAAGCGCCCGCTGTATCCACGGCGGCGCGGCCTTCATCGTACCGATAATCCAGTCTTATCAGTACATGGACCTTACGCCTATCTCGATAAACGTCGATCTGAGAAACGCTCTTTCCAAGCAGAATATCCGTGTTGACGTACCGTCGAGCTTTACCGTCGGCATCTCCACAGAGCCCGGTGTAATGCAGAACGCGGCGGAAAGACTTCTCGGCCTTAAAATGGGTCAGGTACAGGAACTCGCGAAGGATATCATCTTCGGTCAGCTCCGTCTCGTCATCGCGACAATGGAGATCGAGGAAATAAACACAGACCGTGACAAGTTCCTTATCGCAGTCTCCAAGAACGTTGAGATCGAG
>JAFZOA010000260.1 GCA_017550775.1 Ruminiclostridium sp.
CGGAGAATATGCGCATACGAAGTACCGTGTCATTGCACACTCGGATAAATTCTGTCTTCATGAGATAAAGCTCGTGACGGGAAGAACTCACCAGATTCGTGTTCATTATGCATACAAAGGATTCCCGCTCATAGGTGACGAGCTTTACGGCGGAGATACCACGATACTTAAAAGACAGGCTCTTCACTGCGGAAAACTTGTATTCCGGCAGCCCGTTACCGGCGATATCATAAGCCTTGTCTCGCCGCTTCCTGCCGATATTATGTCACTTTTTGACAATTGCGACGGAAAATATGGTACATCATCTTGATTTTTATGTCAATATATAGTATAATAGTATAGATGTCAACAACTCAGACTGAATAACGCAGGATCAGAACAGTCCTTAAGTTGCAGACAGTGATAATATATTTGTTTTGTTCCGGAGAGATAAAAATGAATGAAAAACTGAATGTATGTCTTTTGAACGATTCGTTCCCGCCGCTTATAGACGGCGTTGCGACCGCGGTCATCAATTATGCGAATATTATTCAGCACGAGCTCGGCAATGCAACTGTCGTTACCCCGTCATATCCGGGAGCCGAGGATAATTACGATTGTCCGGTCGTGCGATATTCAAGCCTTGCGACCGAAAAGCAGATAGGCTACCGCGCGGGATATCCGTTCAGCGCTTCAAAGCTTGAGGCTCTGAAAAACAGTATGTTCGATGTGATACACAGCCACTGTCCTTTTGCATCGACGGTTTTTGCGCGCAATTTAAAGGAAAAGAACGGCGCGCCGCTCATAATGACATATCATACCAAGTTCAACGAGGATATAAAGCGCGTTATAGACAATCCGCTTCTTGAAAAACAGATAACAAAGTTCGTTGTGCAGAACATCTCTGTGTGTGATGAGGTCTGGACGGTAAGCCGCGGTGCAGGCGAAAATCTGCGCAGCATCGGTTATGAGGGAAATTACGTGATAATGCCGAACGGAGTCGATTTCCCAAAAGGCCGCGCGTCTAAGGAAGATGCTGAGGCTCTTCGCGCGGAATGCGGAGCTCCGCCGGAGATTCCGCTGTTCCTTTTCGTCGGAAGACTTTTCTGGTACAAGGGCTTCAGGGTAATACTTGATTCGCTGAAATATCTCAGCGAAAGCGGAATAGAGTACAGAATGCTCGTTGTAGGCGACGGAAGCGACGCGGAAGAGATAAAAGCGGAGGCTGAACGGCTCGGTATCATGGACAAGATGATCTTCGCCGGCGCTATAAACGACCGTACCGAGCTGAGAGTCTATTATACTGCGTCCGATCTTTTCCTGTTCCCATCGGAATATGATACGAACGGCATCGTAGTTCGTGAAGCCGCTGCGTGCGGGCTTCCGAGCCTTCTTATAAAGGGAAGCTGCGCCGCCGAAGACTTTACGCATTATCAGAATGCGATTCTTTGTGAAAATGATGCGTTCGCGGTATCAAAAGAGCTTATCCACGCTGCATCGCATCTTGACGCGCTCAAGGATATGGGCGAACATGCTATGAACGATGTTTATCTGTCGTGGGAGGACGCTGTAAA
>JAFZOA010000261.1 GCA_017550775.1 Ruminiclostridium sp.
ACCAACGAGCTCAGCCCGACGACAAGTATAAGGTAGATCAGCGCGACCGCGATGAGCGGCAGGAATGCCTCGTAGGTGACGCTTCGTATGATGTCTCCGCCCTTTGTAAGGTCTTCGAGAGCGATGTAGCCCGCCACCGAGGTCTCTTTGAGCAGCACTATGCACTCGTTCGCGAGCGCGGGGAGGACGTTCTTGAACGCCTGGGGCATGATTATGTACATCATGGTTTTGGGGTAGTTGAGACCGAGGCTCGCGCCCGCCTCAAACTGTCCCGGGTCAATGGACATGATACCTGAGCGGACGATCTCCGCAACATAAGCGCCGGAGTTGATACCGAAAGCGAGTATTCCGACGAATGCCTTGTCTATTCGCACCGAGGAGAAGATGACGTAGTAGATTATAAGAAGCTGCACCATTACGGGAGTTCCGCGTATAACGGTGAGGTAGATCTGCGAGAAGAAGTTAAGTATTTTGAGCTTGCCTGTCCTGTCGTGTGTGGAGCGGATTATCGCGACAAGAAATCCGAGCACCATGCCGAGTATAACGGCAAAGAAGGTGATGTAAAGGGTGGTGAGAAGACCGTTTGTGAGGTACTTCCACCTGTCGTCATATATAAAGGTATCGTAAAGCTTCTGAAGAAACTCGTCCAAGCGGGTCCTCCTCCTTCGGGAATAGTTCGGATTATTTATCCCCCGTTTGCGGCGGGGGATAGTTTATCGGCAGGTCAGTGAGCCGGTCTTAGAGGGTCAGGAAACTCTTACGACAACAGCCTGTGTTGAAGTTGCGTAGCCCTGGGTGAAGTTTACGTTCTTGAGTCTGTCCTCGGTGACGGACATTCCTGCGACGCCTACGTCGGCTTTGCCGGAGGTAACGGCGGTGATTATGGAGTCGAACTCCATATTCTCGATCACGAGATCCATGCCGAGCTTGTCGCATACAGCGCGCATCATGTCAACGTCGATGCCGACGATATTACCGCTCTCCATGCTCTCGTAGGGCGGGAACTCCGCATTGGTAGCCATGGTGATCGTGCCGTTTCTTGTGATCGAGCTGTCCGGTGTGAAGGAAACGTGGTCGGCGCTGTCACCGATCCAATGGGAAACGATGCTGTCAAGGGTACCTTCGGATTTGAGAACGGTGAGCGCGTCGTCGAGCTTTTTGCCGAGCTCGGTGTCGTCCTTCCGGTAGCATATCGAGTATTCCTCCTGATCGAAGGGTTCGTCAAGAATGCGAAGGTCGGTGTTCTTTTTTACGAACTCCTTCGCGGTCTCCATATCTATCATTACGGCATCGACCTTAGCCTGCTTAAGTGCCTGGATAGCGTCTGCGCCCTTGTTATAGCCTTCAATGGTGGCGCCTTCGATGTCTCCGGCGAGGATATAGCCTGTCGTGCCGAGCTGAGTGCCAACGGTCTTGTTCTTGAGGTCGTCGAGAGTGTTTACGGTGTTAGCAGGAACACTTGCATTTCCGCATCCCGCGATGAGTAATACGACGGAAAGAACGCCCGCCGCCAGAGTTGTTTTTTTCATCTCTTTGTTCTGTCCTTTCTTTGAATGGGTTTTGACCGGTTTGTCCGTGTAAAAAATCACCTTATTATTATAACCGAAATGCAGGTAAAATGCAATAGTGCGGAACATGTGAATTGTTACATGATTATCAACAAGGAACCATGTTTTGTTTGTGCAGATTGACGGCGAGCGAAAGACAGCCTGATGTTCAAACCGTCGATGTAAGCGGCATCACCGATAAGCGCTGAAGAACAAAAAGAATTATACTGTGAGTTTTATTCAGGAGAAACATATCGTATCCCTGGAGCAGAGCGGACTTTGCGGGGTGGCACCTGCTTTATACCGTTGTACAAAACGACGGTTTTTTAATGTATTTTTTTGTTAAAAACAAAAAAACGGTTGACAATCTGTTTCTTTTTTGTTATAATAAGTTAGTTTGAAAGAGTATGTCATGATGTAAATTTAATATAAAAGATCCGGGAAGGAAGACAACAGTTGAACGAACAGGAACAGACAATTGACCTCAGAGTGCTTTTTAAAGTGCTCATCTCACATCTGATACCGATAGTGATAGTAACCGTGCTTGCGGCCGCAATAGGTTTTTCTCTTGCGAAATTTGTCGTGCCGAAACGATATGTTTCCGAAGCGCTGATGTATGTTGAGAACTCATCGGCAAAGCAGGAGGATTCATCCATCAACGTCAACGATATCAACGCGGCGCAGAAGCTTGTTAATACCTGTCAGATACTTTTCACCAGCAATTACGTTTACGATGAGCTGAGTGTGCGCTTCGGCGGTATATACTCAAAAAGCCAGCTTGACAAGATGATAAGCATAAACTCTGTGAACAGCACCGAGGTGCTTCGCGTAACAGTCGAGACGGGCGATCCCAATGAGTCGTACAATGTCGCGTGTGAACTGCTTCAGATCGCTACATCCGAGTTCCAGCGCGTTATCAAGGGCGGTTCTATCGAGACAGTCTCGTCTCCTACACTCCCGCTTGTTCACAGCTATCCGAGCACCACACGATTTGCGCTTATAGGTGCGGCTATCGGGCTTGTTCTGTCCTACGGCTTCTACCTCGTAAAGGAGCTCCTTGACACCAAGGTCAAGGCGGAGGACGACCTTGCCGCTATGTACGATCTCCCGGTATTCGCCGAGATACTTGACTTTGAGACAGCCGGAAAGTCCGGATATAAGTATTCAAAGTACGGCAGATACGGAAAATACGGACGATACGATAAGTATTCAAGCTATGACAACAGTCACGGCGGATACGACGAATCGGATATCGATAAGGATGAAAAACCAGCGAAGGACAAGGAGGACAAGAATGGCACGGAAAAGTGACAGACTGCCGATAAGCCAGTCGAGAAAGTTTATCCTGTCCGACGATACTCAGTTTGCGATAAAGGAAGCATATAAAGCGGCAAGAACCAACCTTGTGTTCTCTCTCGCAGAAGACGAGAGAAAGGTAGTTGTTATAACAAGCTGCTCACCTTCCGAGGGTAAGAGCACAAACTGTCTGAATATGGCGATAACCACGGCAGAGACCGGCGCGGAAGTGCTCCTCATCGACGCGGATATGAGAAAACCCGTACAGCACTCGCTGCTCAGACTTGATAACAAGACCGGACTTTCCTCCGTTCTCGGCGGTATCGTCCGCGACGTATCTAAGGTAATAAACAGGAATGTCCGTTCGCATCTCGACATACTTACTTCGGGACCTATCCCGCCGAACCCCGCGGAACTGCTCCAGGGTTCCAAAATGGAACAGCTTCTTGAGCTTGTGGGAGACCATTACGACTATGTGTTCATAGATACTCCGCCTATAAACGTCGTTACAGACGCGCTTTTGCTCAACAACCGCACCGCAGGCATCATATTCGTTGTCAAGGAGGGTCACACAAGACATGAGGAGATCAGGGAATCCCTTGAAAAGACCCGCATGACCAACGGACGTGTTCTCGGCTTCATAAAGGTGAACTGCGCGGCGAAGGGCTCAGGCGGCGGTTATAAGTATAACTACAAGTATAAGTATAAATACAAGAACTACAATTACAAGTACCAGGAACAGTAATGATCGGAGATACAGAAGTTGCTCGTTGATTTTCATTCCCATATCCTTCCCGGCATTGATGACGGCTCTCCGAATGTGGAGACGTCGCGCAGGATGCTCGAAATGGAGAAGAAGGACGGGGTAGGAAGAATCGTACTCACACCGCACTTTTACCTCGATCAGAAGTCTCTTTCGAGATTCCTGGATGACCGTGCGGGTGCCATAGAGAGGTTCCAGCCTCTCGCGGACGAGCTTGGCATAGAGGTCAAGTACGGCGCGGAGGTGCGATATACTAAGTCGCTTCTGGATCAGGATCTCAAGAAGCTTTGTATCGGTGATACCAACTATATGCTTATAGAGATGCCGTTTGAGCGGCTTACCGACAGATTTGTGAATGAGTTCAGGACCTTCGCGGGGAGTGTTGTCCCCGATATCCAGCTTATCCTCGCTCACGCCGAAAGATACCTGCTGTTCACAAGCGCGGACAGCATATATCAGATAATGGAAGCAGATATGCTCGTACAGCTCAATTCCGCCGAGTTCCGGCCGTTCTCGAAGAGCTCAAAGTTCATGTACGATCTGCTGTCACGCGACATGGCGCATCTGCTTGGCACAGACTGTCACAATACAACATCACGCCCGCCGAATATGAGTGTTGCGCAGAAAGCGATCAGCAAGAAGATCTCACCGCGCTGTTTCGCACACCTTATGAGGAATGCGGACAAAGTTTTCGACGGCGAGATGATATAGGAGATAATATGTGGATCTATATACTGCTTCTTGCGGGATCGGTCATTCTCGGTGTACTGATCTGCAGAAACAAGATCGGTAACATGATATACTGTATCCTCGCGGGTATCGCGCTGTTTGTCATAGCGGCGCTCAGACGAAGCGTGGGACATGACTATAATAACTACGCCTGGGGCTATTGGGGATATATGTCCGAGTCGCTGGAAACTATCGCGCAGGCGCGTACCGAAAAGGGCTATTCAATGCTTAATAAGCTCCTTGCAGACTATATTCCCGAGTACCAGTCGATATTCATTATCGTGGCCGCGTTTTTCGCGATCTGTACCGCTGTCGCAGTATATAAATACTGCAAAAGACCCTATATTGCGATCACGTTTTTCCTTGTATTCGGTGCGTACTTCAACACACTGAATTTTCTCAGACAGTTCATCGCGGCATACATAATGTTCTATGCGTACAGGTTCATAAAGAAGAACCAGTTCTTCCGGTTCCTGATACTTGTGCTTTTCGCGACCTGCTTCCACCGTTCCGCTCTGATAATGATACCCTTGTTCTTCATAATGAGGGTGAAGGTAAGTCCGGTGTCAGCCGGAGTCATAGCGGGACTTACTGTGATATATCTGATCTTCTCCTGGAACATTATGGAGATGCTTACCCAGTTCCTGTATGCGTACAGGGGTTATACTCTTGCAACCAGCGGTCATTTCGCGCTGGGCTGCAATCCGACCTACGCGATATGTGTCACGGTGTTCTTCATACCGGTCTGGTTAGTCCGAAAACGGCTTATCGCGGAGGATCCGGACAACAATCTGCTGATAAACTGCTATATATTCCTTCTCGTGTTCGAGCTTATCGGAGTAAAACATTCGATCATATCGAGACTTGCGGCATACTTTATCCTTCCGGTCGCACTTATACTCATGCCGAGAGTTGTTGAAACGATAATTGAGTGGTGCAAGCACAAGTTTAGAAAGGACAGGAACAAAGTTACCGCCTGGACGGCGATCATTGTATCGGCTTTCTCGATCGCATGCATAGGTATGTATGGAGCGCTGCTCGCTCGCAATTACAACGGTATTCTGCCTTACCGTACAATGTTTGATGACTTTTCGACGGAGGGCACGGAATGAAGACGGGACTGCTTGAAAGATTTGTAAAGAGCGGAAAGAACACTCTTTCGGAAAACATTATCGTCTGCATAGCAGCCGCCCTCGCCGGTACTTTCTACTTCTATGAGTACTACTACGAGGTCCAGATACAGATACATTCGACGCTGTGCCTGCTGATAACGGCTGTGATAGCTGTGATATGGCTTGTATGCGCGGCTAAAAGCGGTAAAGACGGAAAGCTTGGATTTATCATCTTTGCGTTCCTGTACTGGACAACTCCATACCTGTATATTCTCTACTACGCTTCAAGGGACAATATCCGCAATTTCAACGAGTGGCTCGCTATACTGAACAGGGCGGCAAAAGCTATACTTTACAATCCGTTTTATGAAGCGGCGGAAAAGCTCGGGACGACTACTGTGGTACTGGCATCGATACTTCTGATACTTGTGATGTTCTCATATATCGGCGGATACTTTGCGGCTCGGCGTTTCAATGCAGGGAAAGAGAAAGCAGCAAGTCTTGAATACGAAGGCGAGTACGAAATGGACGAGGACGAGCTTTACGAAGAGGATAATTACGAAAACGAGGAATGAAAACGGTAATACCTTGCTCATGCAAGTTATTATAATTTTTGGGAAAGGAGGACGATAACCATGAAGAAGTTCAATGGAAGACTCATTGTAAGCGCAATTCTCGCGGCTGCTATGCTGTCTGTATCTGCTGTTACAGTAAGTGCGGACGAATACGCGGATCCTGTTGCTCCCTCTACAAAGACACCCGTCAAGGATGTTTCGGCCGATAAGGAAGTTGCAGTCAAGGCTGTAGCTACTGCTGATGACGTGAAGAAGGCACTTGAGAACGTCAATGAAGAAGGCGTTGCAGTGATCGAGGCTACAACAGACGCTAACGGCGGCTTAAAGCTGCAGGAAGGTGCCTGGACTGCTATCGCGAATAGTGATACACCGGTTGTTATTGAAGTTACAACAACAGACGGTACAAGCTATGAGATCGAGATAGACCCTGCAAGCATTACCGATCCTGAAGGTCTTGCAAAGATCGATATCGGTATAGATGTGATCATTGACACCGACGAAGGCGATAGTGTGAACAAGGTAGACGTTCCTGAGGGTTCTGTAATACTCAAGCCGCATTTCTCCGGCGAGATCGGTGCTACACTCGGAATTACTGTACCTTTCACCGGCGATACTGCTTTAGTATTCCACGTATCTGACAACGGCGAAGTTACACCGGTAGCTGAAGAGAATTACGTAATGAACGATGATGATACTGTAACTGTCTACATCAACAGCGCATCCGCTTACATCATTACAGATGTTGATATTCTTGACGAAGATGAAACATTTGACGATGATGACGAAGAAGATGACGATTACTTCGAGGACGATGACGACGACGATGATGACGCGTACATCGAAGACGAAGATGACGATGATGATGACGATGCTACTATCGTTTCTGACGATACCGCCAAGACAAACGATACACCTATCATCATAAGCAATGAGTCCAAGGACGCCGACGGTAACCCCGGCACAGGCGTAGGTCTCGCACTCGGTGCTCTCGCAGCATCCGCAGCAGCAGTTCTTGTTGCAAAGAAGAGAAAGTAATTTCTCGAAAATGATTCTACGAACTCGGATCCGAATTCGACGAATTTCAGCCGGTAGGCGGGAAACCGCTTACCGGTCTTTTCTTTTGCAGTATTGAGTATAGGCAATACCGCACAAAGCACGACTGGCGCCTTTGCACTTGTCTTGCTTGCGCCTTTTCAGTCATATTGCCCAAAATCCACTTGACTTGCGCCAGCAAGCCTGCGTGTCTTTTAGCCAATCTGACGAAAATTTCGACTGCACAATACAAGCACAATCTTTGTGCGGTATAGCCTATATAACAATGCGCCCCGCCATAAGGCGGGGCGCGATGTACCGTTATCATGTTTTGATCTGCTCGGAGTCGATATGTGCGTTGATCTTAGTGCAGTCCACGCGTTCCCACTCCTCAGAGCCGGCGTGAATGTCGAGGTCAGCGGCGATGATCTGGTCGGAATAATTCTTCAGCATACTTGCCTGGATACGCGTCTGTGAGTCCGGGCTATCTTTCATAGCTTTATAGCTCTCGTTATCCGTGTCAATAACGTAATAAAGATTGATAACATCGGGGTCGTTATGCTCAACGACAACTCTGCATATTCTTATGGTTTTGACACCGTAATGTTCGCTTATCGAATAAAGCATACATTCGTCCGACGCGGCATTGTTGCGTACATAAGCCTTGTAGATACACAGGTCGCTGTTGATCGGAAGACTGCTGTTGTAAGCGTTCGCTGCCTTGATAGCGAAATTCTCATTGGACGAGCGTATCATATCGGTATTTAGAAGCAGACAGGCGGCAAATCCGGCTGCACCGGCGGCTGCGACTGCAACGAAAGGAATGACAGCGCCAATGATCTTTCCAAGTTTGTTTTTCTTCGGTGCTTCATCTTTATTCTCTTCCGTCTTCTCGTCGGACACAGGCTTCTCGGGCTCTTTCTCATCTTCGGCCTCGGGCGGTTCTGCTACAGGTTCCGGTTCGGTTTCGGCTTCGTCTTCGTCAAGCAGTGCCGCGATAGCAGCCTTATTATCGGGAACGCTCTGTTTTTCGACAGGCTTTGCCTTGACCTTGGGTTCGTTGGTAAGATCATCTCCTCCGAACAGCTTTTGGATCTCTTCCTGGGACATCTGTTTACTGAGATCTTCGGTTTCTGTCGGTTCCGATTCGCCTGAAATAAGCGCTTCTATCTGCTCTTGTGTGAGCATTCCGCTGCCGGAGGATTCTGTTTTTGCTGGTTTGGGCTCGGGTTCTGGCTGAGACTCGCCCGCAAGCATGGCCTCTATCTGCTCTTGCGTGAGCATTCCGCCGCCGGAGGATTCAGCCTTTGCGGGCTCGGGTTCCGGCTCGGGAGTATTGGCTCCGGCAAGCATAGCCTCGATCTGCTCCTGCGTGAGCATTCCACCGCCGGAGGATTCATCTTTTGCGGGCTCGGGTTCCGGCTCGGGAGTATTGGCTCCGGCAAGCATAG
>JAFZOA010000262.1 GCA_017550775.1 Ruminiclostridium sp.
ACCACACCCGGTATTGCCTTCATTATTATACGCGCTCCCCTTTGGGAACGTTACCGAAAAGGACGAAAGAATATGAACAAACCCTATATCATCTGCCTTCAGTTCGGCACCTGGCGCAATGAGCTCTGGTTCTCCGCTCCCGACAGCGAGACCTGCTCCGAGCGCTGGAAGAAAGCCGTTGACACTCTCCCCGCCGTTAGTGAACAATGCACGAGCTCCAACGAGTTCATGACCGACGCGGTCAAGCACTTCGAGAACTACGGCTTCACAAGGATCCAGCGCTGATGCGGACGGTCACGGTAGGAAAAAACTCCGCCGGACAGCGCATCGATCGCTTTCTCCAGAAGACCTTTCCCCTGCTCACCCAGGGTCGGATATGCAGTCTTATCCGCAAGAAGGACATAAAGGTCGGCGGAAAGCGCACCGAGCCAGCCTACAAGCTCTGCGAGGGCGATGTAGTCACCGTGTACGCGCCGGACGAGCTGCTTGACACAAAAAAACCCGTGAACAGCGGCTATAAGGACGCTCCCGACATCACGGTCATCTACGAGGACGAGAATATCCTGCTTGCGGACAAGGAACCGGGTCTGCTCGTCCACGAGGACAGCGGCGGCAACGAGCGTACCCTCATCGCGGGCATTCAGCGCTATCTCCGTGAGAAAGGCGAGTACCGCCCGGAGGACGAGCTTTGCTTCGCGCCGGCGCTCTGCAACCGGATCGACCGCAATACCGGCGGTATCGTGATAGCGGCAAAAAACGCCGAAAGCCTTCGGATACTCAACCAGAAGGTGCGCGACCGCGAGCTTACCAAGCTGTATCTGTGCGCGGTTTGCGGAGTCCCGGAGAAGAAGTCGGACACTCTCACTGCGTACCTGTACAAGAACGAGCGCGAGAACCGCGTTGTGATATCGGAGAAAAAAACTCCCGAGAACCGCACGATCGTAACAAAGTACCGTGTTCTCGCCGTCAACAGCGACGGTGACAGCCTGCTCGAAGTCGATCTCGTCACGGGTAGAACTCACCAGATACGCGCGCACATGGCGCATATCGGGCACCCGCTGCTCGGGGACGGCAAGTACGGCTCCAACCGCGTGAACGTTGCGAAGGGGTATAAGTATCAGGCGCTGTACAGCTACAAGCTGCGGTTCGGCTTCACCACCGACGCGGGGATACTCTCATACCTTGACGGGAAGGAGTTCACCGCCGGAAAGATCTGGTTTATGGACAGATTTCCGGATTTTAACGGCTGACTGTGTATTTCAGGTTCTTTTCCGGGTATAATAATCCCGGAACGGAGTGATGAAACATGAACGACAAGAAGAAAGCCCGCGGTACCCACGGAGAGTTCCCGCTTGACGACGATATGTGCCTTTCCGGCGGAGCGGTCAGCTCGGCGGACTGCACGGGACTTGTCCCCGAGGGAAGCGTTGACAGCGCCGACGAATATACCGAGAGCAACATGCTCCACAGATACGGGGCGCAGAGAAATGACAGAAGAAAGTAAACAAAAGCCGCACAAAACCGTGCGGCTCTCGTTGTATATTATAGCTTTATTCGCCGAATATCTTCCCCGCGAAATCCGAAAGGATATCGGGAGCGCTGTCGATATTGCCGCTGTCGCCGAGCTGTGCAAACGCGGGATTGATCGGAAGCCTTGCGACGTTCTTTATACCGTACTGCGCGGCGATCTCGTCAACGCGGCTGTCACCGAAGATGTAGTGCTTCTTGTGGCACTCGTCACACTCGAACCAGCTCATGTTCTCCACGATACCGAGCACCGGCACGTTCATCATACCCGCCATTTTGACCGCCTTCTCGACGATCATTCCGACCAGCTCCTGGGGGCTCGTCACAACGATTATCCCGTCCACGGGGAGCGACTGGAACACCGTAAGCGGCACGTCACCGGTTCCGGGCGGCATATCCACGAACATATAATCCACCTTGTCCCAGATCACGTCCGACCAGAACTGCTTTATCACGCCCGCGATAACGGGGCCGCGCCATACCACAGGGTCGGTGTCGTGCTCAAGCAGCAGGTTCACCGACATGATGCGAACGCCGTTCTTCGATTCCGACGGGAACAGCGCAGTATCGGTACCCGTCGCGCGCTCGCGGAGCCCGTACAGCTTCGGTATCGACGGACCGGTCACGTCCGCGTCAAGTATCGCCGCTTTCAGATCGCGGCGGCGTGCCGAGTTCGCCATAAGCGCGGTGACAAGGGACTTGCCGACGCCGCCCTTGCCGGATACCACGGCAATTACCTTCTTTACGTCGGAAAGCTCGTTCTGCGGCGCGAGCAGGCTTTCGGCCGTTCTCGAAGAGCAGTCCGCTCCGCAGGTCTCACAGTTGTGTGTACATTCACTCATTAGTTTGTCTCCTTCAGGTATTCTTTAAAGTATAGTTTTCTTTGTATCAACACCCGTCTCCGGCGGGTGTTGATACTTGTCAGCTTTTAGCAAGTCAAGAGGAATTAGTGCAAGATCAAATCAGCGATTTCTTTATTGTTCCCTGCTCATTTCAGGTCGTTGATATCCTTTATGTCATCATATATTCCGGATATCGCGCGGTCTATCTCCTCCTCGGAAAGCCGCAGCTTCATATCGGCTCCCGTATTGACCGGCATTTCAAGGCTGTCCTCGTCGGACTTTGCGCGGGGGCCATGCACGGTGCGCGACTTCTGGAGCTTTCCCGTAGCCGCAAGCAGCACCTTCGTGGGAGTTACCCTCGCCGCCGCCGCCGCAAGCTTTGCCGTGAGTGACGGCACGATGATGAGCTGACCGTCGAACATTTTTTCTATCGCGTACTCCGCCGCCTGCATCTCGTCAAGTCCACCTACC
>JAFZOA010000263.1 GCA_017550775.1 Ruminiclostridium sp.
CAAGGAGATCGAGAAGATCATCAAGACTATCGAAGATATCGCGTTCCAGACCAATATCCTCGCGCTCAATGCCGCTGTTGAGGCTGCTCGTGCAGGTGATGCCGGCAAGGGCTTCGCAGTAGTTGCGGACGAAGTTCGTAACCTTGCAAGCAAGTCCGCCGAGGCTGCAAGCAGCACCACATCCCTCATCACCGCTTCTATCGACGCTGTTGACAAGGGCTCCAAGATCGCGTTTGCGACTGCGGAATCCATGAAGGAAGTCAAGGATATGTCCTCGCAGACCGCCGAGCTCATCACCGAGATCGCTTCGGCAAGCGCGGAACAGACCGAGTCTATCCGTCAGATCACGACCGGTGTGGAGCAGATCTCCCAGGTTATCCAGACCAACTCCGCTACAGCGGAACAGACCGCCGCTTCCTGCGAGGAGCTGTCCGGACAGTCCAAGCTGCTCAAGGATCAGGTCGCAAGATTCAAGATCAAGTGCTGATAGCAAAGCCGCATAGAAACAATATCTCCGTCCGGTTTGAAGCCGGACGGAGTTTTTTTCGGGAGTATTGAATGGAACATGTAATACATGAGTTTGAGCCGGTTTACGACCGGAACAGCCGCGTGCTTATCCTCGGGAGCCTTCCTTCGGTGAAGTCCCGCGAGCAGGGGTTTTACTACGGACACCCTCAGAACCGCTTCTGGAAAGTCACCGCCGCGCTTGTCGGGGAAAGCGTACCGGTGAGTATCGCGGAAAAGCGGAGTATGCTGCTGCGGCACGGGATAGCGATATGGGACGTGGTGGCGGAGTGCGACATCACCGGCTCCTCGGACGCGTCAATACGGAATGTCGTCCCCACCGATATCACGGGACTCCTCTCCCGCACCGGCATTGACCGGATATTCACCAACGGCGGCACCGCTTCCCGCATCTACCGTAAGTACCAGCTCCCGCTTACCGGAGTTGAGGCGGTCGGTCTGCCTTCCACAAGTCCGGCGAACGCGGCATGGTTGCTTGAACGGCTTATCGGGGAGTGGGGAAGGCTTATCGCGCTCTGAACGTCAGATAAGCTTCGCGACAGCCGCGGGAAGCTCTGTGATCGCGTTTATCCGCGCGTCGGGAGCGTCAAACGTGCCGAAGCCGTAAGCCGCGTGTATGAACGGTACACCTGCTTTGCGCGCCGCCTCGCCGTCAAGCACGGTGTCGCCGACATAGACTGTCCGCTCAAGACCGTTTCGCTGTGCGACAAGTTTTATGTTCTCACCCTTGTCGAGCCCTGTACGACCGGCGCACTCAATGTCGGAGAAAAGCTCCCCGAACCCGCACTGGTCAAGGAAAAGCTGAATGTAGCCGTCCTGGCAGTTGCTCACCACCGCGAGCAGGTAGTCCTTGTGCAGCTCTTCCAGCGTTTCGCGCTCGGCGGGGAAGTAGAAAGACCTGTGAGAGCTCAGGTAGTCGTTCTCCACGTCGGTACATTTGCGGATAAGCGTGAGCCGTTCCGCCTGCGGGAGCATCGGGAACAGAAGGTCTGCTATCGCTTCGAGGGTCTTGCCCATGAAACCTCTCATGTCGGATTGCGTGACCGTGATCTTAAGATCGGAGTTGTCCGCGATACACTTGTTCCACGCCTCGATAACGTTTGCCGAGGAATCCCACAGCGTCCCGTCGAGGTCGAATAATATGCCTTTTTTCATACTGTCTCCTTATTCCTTACTTTTCGTACATAAAGTCCTTCATCGACTTGTCGTCGATACCGAATTTGTAGCCGAGGTGCGCGGCGGCGGGTGTCACGATAAGATACACCGCGGCGAGAACTATCGGGAATGCCGCCGGCATAGCCTGAACGTCCTCGATGATGAAGAACGCGGGTGCGAGCGCACCGAACACGAAGTACGAGCCAAGCAGCAGCTCGCCGGTCATCGGGAACGCTCCGAGCGCGCAGGCGAGCAGTGCTCCGCAGGGAATGAACATCACCGCCGCGATCGCGATTCCCAATCCTATCCAGCGGTACTTCGGAACGCTCTCCACGCGCTTCGCCCTGAGCATCTTTGCTTCCTTCTGTCCGTCGCGAAGTCCCGCTGTGAACGCGAGCGACGCGTATATGAACACCGTGAACAGCAGCTCAATGTAGGGAATATACCATTCCGACAGCAGCGGCGCGGTGGATACGGTCATTATCCCGCCGAGAACGTTCCCGAACACCGCAAGCCCGAGCCCCTTCACGCCTATAAGCAGTATATTGTCACGTTTCATTTGCCTTGAAGTCCTCCTTGCCGCTGATACCGTATATCCTCCCCTGGTCGTCCACCCAGCCCGCGTAGTACTCGTTCACGATGTTGTCGATGACTTCGAGGGCTTTTTTCTGTGCGGGGATCGCGCGGGCGCTGTTCTGATCGTCCTGGCTCACCTTGTGTACCGCCATGTACAGGTCGTCCGGGCAAGTCTCGTAATACTGCGCGTTTGCCGCGAAGCCGCAGTCCTTGATGTGCAGGAAAACTCCGTCGATATACGGCACGTCGGGGTACATCGCGCCGAGATCGACGAACTGGTCAAGATTGCCGTTCGTGACCGCTTCCGCACCCGCAGAATCCACGACGAAAAGCTGTGCCTCGCCGTACATGATCTCGCTCGACACCTTTGTAACGGCTGCGAGGGAGTACTGGGGGTCGGGGTTGTCGCTGAGATCGACGGCGTACAGGTCAACGTGGATATAGCCGCTGTCGTCGAAGTCCGGACAGTAAAGTTCAAACGCTTCCTCTATCTCCTGTACCTTGTACTGCACGTTCGCGGAGATCTTGCTGTCCTTTGTGACCATGAGCACGCGGATATCGCCCTGCTTCTTCGTTATCAGCGAGACGGTGAGGAATATCGCCACCGCCGCGAAGAACGCCCCCGCGAGCACATACCATTTATAATGATAGAAAAAGTTTTCCACCCGCTTGAAGCCGTGGACTTCATAGACGGGCTTTTCTTCCTCGTGTATCTCTGACTCCGACTCGTCGATAAGACCCTGTTTGAGCTTCAGCAGTTCTCTTTTATCGTCCTGATATGACATTTTATCTCCCCTGTTTCTGTATAGCCGTAAATTTTATTATACTATAATCCGGTATTTAATACAAGGATAAGACCGTTTTTTTCACACAGTTTTCACAAATCGGGAGCAAAAAACGCCCGCGAAGCTTCGGCGACTTCGCGGGCGGGTCATTATTTGGTGACATTCACCTGTAATTTAACTGTTGTCTTATCGAGTGTAGCAGAGATAACGGTCGTTCCCTTTGCCTTTGCTGTTACAAGTCCGTCGGAAGAAACCTTTGCAACATCTGTCTTTGAGCTCTTCCAGAGAATGTTATCGTCGGTCTCTCCGGATAAGATACCGCTGAGATTGAGTGTTTCGCCGGGCTTGAGGTTTACCTGTATGCCGGTGAGCTCAACATCGCTCGACGAGGAAGATACATCGCCCTTTACGATAAACGAAACGTTATCGAAGTATGCGTCGCAGTATGTACCGCTGTGCTTGATCGCATAAAGTGAAATTCTTGCAGTAACTGCTTTCTTCGGGATAGTTCTTGTGACACTTATCTTTGTCCATGTCGCGGATCCGGACATAGCCTTGCTTGCGGAGTCAAGTACGCTTCCGGAAGAATTTAAAAACTCAACCATTATCATGGACTCGTCGCCGTGACCGTTCTTCCAGTCACGCACATAGGCGGAAAGCACAGATTTTTTGCCTGCATATTTCTTGACGTTGATATCCTGATATATCCTGCTTCTGCCGGCGGAGCATTCTTCCGATGTAAAGAAATAAGAATCGTATGCGCTTACAGAATCAACACTTACGGTGGTGTACCAGCCCGTGGAGTCCGTTGTCCATCTGTTAAGACCGTCATTTGCATTACCGTTCTTTACAAGATTTCCGCTGTCTGCGCTTGCCGGTACGGTAAAGCAGCACGCAAGCATTGCTGCGGACAGCAGAGCGGCCGCTAATCTTTTGATTTTTGACATTTGAGTGTCCTCCTCATGTTACATTTCTACGAAAATAAAAAAGCGTGCAGCACCGGGCTGCACGCCGAAAAATGCAGCTCAATGCTGCCACGCAATTTAATTTTCGTTTTGTTGCAACAACAACTAATAGTGTGCACGAAAAACGCTGCATTTTTACCATGGTAAAAATGCACACTATAGCTGCCCATTATGCAACAAAATATTAAATTACGTGGCTCTTTTATAATACCATATTCCGGAAGAAAATGCAATAGCAACTGAAAATAAAAATGCCCGGAATGTTTTAATGTAAAAATGACATAAAAATCTTGCAAATCCCGGAAAAATATGCTATACTATAAACTGTATATGTCCGGACAGGAGGATAAAAATGTCTGATAACAGTTATCTCAGCGAGATACGCAATTTCTGTATCATCGCACATATAGACCACGGCAAATCGACCCTTGCCGACCGAATACTCGAACAGACGAGTACCGTCGCCGAGCGCGATATGGAGGAACAGCTCCTCGACAACATGGATCTTGAACGCGAGCGCGGTATCACTATCAAGGCGCGCGCCGTGCGGCTCAACTACAAGGCGGACGACGGCAATACCTACGTCTTCAACCTTATCGACACCCCCGGTCACGTCGATTTCAACTATGAGGTGTCCCGCTCGCTCAACGCCTGCGAGGGCGCTATTCTGATAGTTGACGCGTCCCAGGGCATAGAGGCGCAGACCCTTGCGAACACCTATCTCGCCGTTGAGCAGGATCTCGAAGTCGTTCCCGTCATCAACAAGATCGACCTGATATCCGCGCGCCCGGACGAGGCAAAGCAGGAGATCGAGGACGTTATCGGTATTCCCGCAATGGACGCGCCGCTCATCTCCGCAAAAATGGGCATAAATATCCGCGAGGTCATGGAGCGCATAGTCACCGATATCCCCGCACCCAAGGGCGACCCCGACGCGCCTCTCAAAGCCCTCATTTTCGACAGCTACTACGACAGCTACAAGGGCGTTATTGTGTATGTCCGCGTGAAGGAGGGCTCGCTCCGCCCCGGCGACAGGATCCGCATGATGGCGACCGGCGCGGAGTTCCAGGTCGTTGAGCTCGGCTACATGGGCGCTACCAACCTCATTCCCGCCGAAGTGCTCAGAGCCGGCGAGGTCGGCTACATCGCCGCGTCGATCAAGTCCATAGGCGACACTAAGGTCGGCGATACCGTCACCCGCTGTGACGCGCCCGCCGACGAGCCGCTTGCCGGCTATCGCAGCGTCAACCCCATGGTGTTCAGCGGCGTTTACCCCGCAGACGGCTCGAAGTACGGCGACCTGCGTGACGCTCTCGAAAAGCTCCGGCTCAACGACGCGTCCCTCACGTTCGAGCCGGAGACATCTGTGGCGCTCGGATTCGGGTTCCGCTGTGGATTTCTCGGACTGCTGCACATGGAGATAATCCAGGAGCGGCTGGAGCGCGAGTATAACCTTGACCTTATCACCACGGCACCGTCCGTTGTGTACAAGATAGACAAGATGAACGGCGAGACCGTGTTCATAGACAACCCCACGAACTATCCCGACCCGACCGAGATAAAGCAGGCGTATGAGCCTATGGTGGAGGCGCACGTCTATGCGCCGTCGGACTACGTCGGCAACATCTTGGAGCTCTGTCAGCAGCGCCGCGGCGTTTTCAAGGATATGAAGTACCTCGACAAGACCCGCGTTGACCTGCACTACGACCTCCCGCTCAACGAGATAGTGTATGACTTTTTCGATGCTCTCAAATCCCGCACCAAGGGTTATGCGAGCTATGACTACGAGTTCAGGGGCTTCGTCGCGTCGAAGCTCGTGAAGCTTGATATACTGCTCAACGGCGACGTTGTGGACGCTCTCTCGTTCATAGTTTTCGCCGACAGCGCCTATCCCCGCGCCCGTAAGATCTGCGAGCGCCTTAAAGACCATATCCCGCGCCAGCTTTTCGAGGTGCCG
>JAFZOA010000264.1 GCA_017550775.1 Ruminiclostridium sp.
CGCCTTTTCCGTGGAAAGCACCGATGATGAACAGTGCCGCCGCTGCCGAAAGCGCTGACGAGACCGCCGTAATGACGAACCTGCGCGGCTGTCTGTCCCGGAATATTGCAAGTATCCCGTATCCGCCCATGACCGTGAATATCATCGGAAGGAAGTAGGGGTGGATCATCGCGGCAAGGGCGCAGTCCGCGCACCAGAGCGCCGTGAAGGTGTATCTGTGCCGGAAGTTTTTGTTCCGGTCGATGCAGAGTATCATCGGTATGATGAACAGCCATATCGCGCCGAGAGAGTTATGGTGCATTATCCTGTCGAGGGTCGGCGGAAACATAGAATAGAACAGCGAACCGACCGATGCGAAAACCATGTCCGGACGTATCCGGTAGAGCAGAAGTGCTCCGAAGCCGCCGTTCAGTGCGAAGCACAGCACTCCCCACAGCCCGAAATACTGGAAGCTTCCCGGCAGTACAGGCGAAAGCAGTTTGAATACTATCGCAAAAAGCGGCAGCGAGTCCGAATAGAGGCAGGATACACTGCCCTCGCTGGTAAGTCCGTGAGTTAGTCCGACCGGGAAGTCTGCGGGACTGTTCCGGTAAAATTCCCAGCCGAGCTGATGCTGTGTAGCGTCACCGGGGTAGGCGAACAGCCAGTCCGTGTTGGTCGGGACGATGACCGATGCCCCGAATATTATAATGAATACCAGCGCACCGGCGACTGCACCGATGAAGAAGGGGATAAGGTTTTTTCTGTTGTTCTGTATCATATAATTCCTGCGGTAAAAGAAGGCGGACATTAAGTCCGCCTTGCGTTTATTTCATGCTCTGTGTGAAGTCAGCGTATATCTTCTGCTCGATAACGTCTGCCGCCTCGTGGGTAGGTGCCTTTGCGGTTATGTAGGTCTTGATCTTCGGCTCTGTGCCGGAAGGACGTACAATAGCCTTGCAGCCGTTTTCAAGGTAGAACGCGAGAACGTTCGACTTCGGAAGTGTGAGCTCTGTTACCTCGCCGGTAGCGATATTCTTTGCAGTGCTCTTCTTGTAGTCCTCGAACCTCTCGACTTTAAGTCCGCCGATAGCAGCCGGAGGAGCTTCGCGGAGGTCGTTCATTATCTCGCCCATGCGGTTCATGCCGCTCTCACCCTCGAAGGTGAAGCTGTAAAGTGTCTGGTAGAACACGCCGTACTTCCTGTACATATTCTCACGCGCCTGATAGAGCGTAATGCCCTGTGTGCGGTAGTAAGCAGCCATCTCGCAGATGAGCATTGAAGCGTTTACAGCGTCCTTGTCGCGGACGTAGCTGCCGGAGAGGTAGCCGTAGCTCTCCTCAAATCCGAATATATAGCGCTTTTCCTCGCCCTTTGATTCAAGGAAGCCTATCTGCTCGCCGATGAACTTGAAGCCTGTGAGGACGTCTATGACCTCAACGCCGTACTCCTTGCCGATGAGGTTTACGATATCGGTCGTAACGATAGTCTTTACAGCTACGGGGTTCTTGGGCATTGTACCCTTTTTAAGACGCTGCTGGCAGATGTATTCAAGGAGCATAGCGCCGACCTCGTTGCCGGAGAAGAGCGCGAAACCGCCCTTGCCGTCCGGAACTGCAATGCCGACACGGTCGCAGTCGGGGTCAGTAGCAAGGAGAAGATCAGGCTGTACCTCGTTGCAGTATCTCAGACCAACTTCGAGAGCCTCGCGTATCTCGGGGTTCGGGTAGGGGCAGGTCGGGAAGTTTCCGTCGGGGTTCTCCTGTTCCTTTACAACGGTAACATTGTCGATGCCGATGCGCTTGAGTATCTCGCGGACGGGCTTGTTTCCTGTGCCGTTAAGGGGAGTGTATACGACC
>JAFZOA010000265.1 GCA_017550775.1 Ruminiclostridium sp.
AATCCGAACAACCCGACGGGACAGCTTATTGAACGCGAAGAACTAAAAAGCATCTGCGAAAAATGCAGTGAAAAAAGCATTGTTTTTCTCTGCGACGAATGCTTTATCGACCTTTGCGAGAACTCCGCAGCTAACAGCGTAAAGCAGTTCTTGAACAGTAACGTTATAATTCTGAAAGCATTCACAAAAACGTATGCAATGGCAGGGCTCCGGCTCGGCTACGCGCTTTCCGGAAGTCCGGAGCTCGCGGAAAAAGTCCGCAGAAGCGGTCAGTACTGGAGCGTTTCGGCCGTTGCACAGGCTGCGGGTATCGCCGCGCTTGACGAGCGGGAATATCTCCGGAAAGCTGTAAAGATCATTTCCGCAGAAAGAAGATATCTGTCTGCGGAACTGACCCGGTTCGGGTTTACTGTCCTGCCGTCCGACACGAATTTCATATTGTTCGGATGCGGGCTGCCGCTTGACGAAATGCTGCTCGGCGAGGGGATACTGATACGAAGCTTTGAAGGCAGCGACGCCCCGGGAGACGGGTATTTCCGCATAGCCGTCAAGCTTCACGAAGAAAACGAAGCTCTTATAAGCGCGATAGAAAAGGTGACAAAATGGCAAAAAACATAATGCTTCAGGGGACGATGTCGAACGTCGGGAAAAGCCTTCTGACCGCGGCGCTCTGTCGGATATTCAGGCAGGACGGATATTCCGCCGCGCCGTTCAAATCACAGAATATGGCGCTGAACTCGTACATCACCGCAGACGGCTCCGAGATCGGACGGGCTCAGGCGATGCAGGCGGAAGCGGCGGGGCTCGAACCGTCGGTGCTGATGAACCCGATACTCCTCAAACCCACGACCGATGTCGGCTCTCAGGTCATCGTCAACGGAAGGGTGCGCGGGAATATGCGCGCCACCGAATACTTCCGGCACAAGAAAGAGCTGATACCGGACATTCTCGCGGCATACGGAGAGCTTTCGGCGCAGCACGACATCATCGTCATCGAGGGCGCGGGAAGCGCAGCGGAGCTTAACCTCAAAGCCGACGACATCGTGAACATGGGGCTCGCGAAGCTTGTGGATTCGCCGGTGCTGCTGGTAGGTGATATAGACCGCGGAGGGATTTTCGCCCAGCTTCTCGGGACGCTGATGCTCATTGAGCCCGATGAGCACGAGCGGATAAAGGGACTTATCGTCAACAAATTCCGCGGCGACAAGGCGATATTCCAAAGCGGCGTTGACATTCTCGAACAGCGCGGCGGCGTTCCGGTCGCGGGCGTTGTGCCGTACATAAAGTGCGATATCGAGGACGAGGACAGCCTTTCCGACAAGCTCGGAAGCCGCGCCGCAGACGGCATTATCGACATCACCGTGATACGTCTCCCGCACATCTCGAATTACACAGACTTCGACGTTTTTTTGCAGTACTACGGAGTTTCCGTGCGCTATGTGACGAAATATACCGAGCTCGGCGAGCCGGATATGATCGTCATTCCCGGCACCAAGAGTACGATCGCGGATATGCGGTGGCTGCATGAGAGCGGGTTTGAGACTGCAATAAAAAAAGCCGCCGGCAGAATACCCGTGTTCGGCATTTGCGGCGGTTATCAGATGCTCGGAAAGAGTATATCAGACCCGCTTAACAGCGAGGGCGGCGGTGAGATCGGCGGAATCGGACTTCTCGACACCGCGACCGTTTTCGCCGGCGAAAAACACCAGACGCAGACGAGCGGCCATTTCGCGCAGATCGGCGGGATGCTTTCGGCGCTTTCGGGACTGCACTTCACCGGTTACGAGATACACATG
>JAFZOA010000266.1 GCA_017550775.1 Ruminiclostridium sp.
AGAGCCCCTTGCGAGGGGACGGGGGGCGAGGAGCCCCCAGCAGGGTTTGGGGCAGAGCCCCAACAGGGTCAATCGGAAATGAGCTCGGAAAGCGTCTCATACAGTCTGTCCGGCTCGACGGGCTTCGACAGGTGCGCGTTCATGCCTGCCTGCAAGGACTGCTGAACGTCCTCGTCGAACGCGTTCGCGGTCATCGCTATGATCGGTATGGTCTTAGCGTCCGCACGATCCATTGCGCGTATCTCCGCGGTAGCCTGCAAGCCGTCCATTACCGGCATACGCACGTCCATAAGTATCGCGTCGAAAGTGTTTTCTTCGCTCGCCGCGAACGTGTCCGCAGCAAGCCGCCCGTTTTCGGCGTGCTCTACCTTTATTCCCTTCATGGAGAGGATCTTCTTCATGATCTCGGCGTTTATCATCACGTCCTCTGCGAGCAGTATCCTCCGCCCGGTAAGCTCGGCGTGGTGCTTTTTCGCCATGCTGTTCTTCCTGCGAAGTGCAAGGGCAAGCTCGTTTTTGAGGTTCGCGGCGAACAGAGGCTTGGACATGAACCCGTCCACGCCGGCTTTCTTTGCCTTGCCCGCAACATCGTCCCAGCTGTACGCGGTGAGGATTATCACGCAGGAGTTGTCCCCGGTGAGCCTGCGTATCTGCTTTGTGACCTCGATGCCGTCCTGCTCCGGCATTTTCAGATCGACAAGGATAAGGTTGTAAGCTTCACGCCGCGCCATTTTCAGCTTTATGTTCTCTATCGCGTCCTCGCCGTTCGTGCATACGTCCGCGTTTATGCCCATTTCTTCAAGCACTATCTTCGCGTGCTCGCAGTCAACCTCTTTGTCGTCGATCACCAGCACCTTCATGTCCTGCGGGCAGACATCGTCATCGGCGGTCTTGCTGTCGTTGCGGGAGCTCCTTTTGAGCGTGACGTTGACTGTGAACTCGGTGCCCTTGTTCTTCTCCGACGTGACGGAGATGTTGCCGTTCATCATCTCGACGATGTTCTTGGTTATCGCCATACCGAGGCCGGTACCGCCGTATTTGTTTGTGGAAGCGCCGTCCTCCTGGCTGAACGCTTCGAATATCTTCGGAAGGTAATCCGCGTCCATACCGATGCCGGTGTCACGAATGATGAACCGGAGCGTGCATTTGTCGTCGTAGGTCTTTATGTTCTCGGCTATGAATGTGACGGTGCCGCCCGCCGGAGTGAACTTGACCGCATTCCCGAGAATGTTTATGAGCACCTGTTTGAGCTTCATATCGTCGCCGATATAGTATTCCGCGAGCTCCCCGGAAAGGCGGTATTCGTATTTAAGTCCCTTGTCGCGGCACTGACCGTTTATCATGGTGTTGATCTGACCGAGCATATCGGTGAAGGAGAACTCCTCGCTTCGCAGCACCATGCGGCCGCTCTCGATGCGGCTCATATCGAGTATGCCGTTTATGAGTTCGAGCAGATGCTTGGCGCTGCCGTTGATCTTTTCGAGCTGGTCGCGGGTCTCGGGAGACAGGTTCTTTTCCTTGAGCGCGATGTTGTCGAGACCGATGATCGCGTTCATGGGTGTTCTTATCTCGTGGCTCATGTTCGAGAGGAAAGCTGTCTTGGCGATATTCGCCTGACGCGCCTCGTCGAGAGCGAGAGCAAGTGCTTCGTTCTTCTGGCGCTGCTCACGGATAACGTCGGTGATATCGCTTTTGAGCAGTATATAGAATTTCGTCTCGCGGTCAACGGTATAGAACGCGAAGCGCTTGTTGTAGGTCTCTCCGTCTATGTCGCAGGTCACATCGACGGTGTACGGCTCGCTCTGGGAAAGCTTTTCCTCTACGGTCTGTGCCGAGAGTGCGCGAAGGAGCTCTTCGCGGTCGTGGAGCTTTTCCGAAGCGGCGGGAATGACCTGCTCGCGGATATATTCCATGTAGTAGCCGTTTTTCTGCTTCGGGAAGATGTTTCCGCGCTTGACATTGCTGCTGTCGCCGATAACAACGCCGTAGGTGCCGTTGACTATGTAGCTTACCATGTCGTACTGCTGGGCGAGCACCTTGGAGTTGAGCACCTCGGTCACCTTCTCGGAGTTGTACTCGGTCTCGACCATGAACGCGATGATATCGCCGGTAACCGGAGCCTTGCGGACGGAGAGAGCGTACTTTATGAAGCACTGTCTTCCCGACTGACGGCGGGAGAAGATGACGAGGGGAAGGATATTATCGCCGAAGCGATGCATATCTTTCACGGCATCCGGGTCGAACTTGCTGCGGTAGAATTCCTTGTCGCTGTCGAGCACCATGTTGTCGAAGCGCGCACGGATAACGTCCTCGGTCTTCGCGCCGACCTTATCCGTGTTGTACAGGTCACGTCCGCGAACGTCCTCTACGACTCCCTTGGTGAGGTTCACGCGAAGGGTGGCGAGGCTGTCGTCTGCGAGGGTGTGGAGCTCCTTATCCAGCTCGTCGTACATTACCTGCGTGAGCCGGTGGTTCTCCTTGATCTCGGTGATGTCGAAGTATGTGCAGTAGGCGTACATCTTTTCATCGTAGTCTATGAACGAGTAGTGTACACAGACCCATATCCAGTTGCCCTTCATGGTCATTTTGCGCACGTTGAGGCGGTTGGTGCCGGTGCGGGTGATATGGTGCCTGAAGAGGTACGCTACCTCGTCGCGGTCGTCGGGGTGGATAGTTCTCATGGTGCCGCCGCTTTCGAGGCGGATGAAGTCCTCGGAGGTACCCTCCATCATATCGGTGAACTCTTTCGAGCACCAGATAGGGAAGTATCTTCCGTCAGGTTCAACCTGCATGAGAACGGAGTTGTTGTTAAGAGAATAAAACAGGTCTTTGTAGAAAATGTCATTGAATCCGATCATAGCGGCTCCCCCCCTGTCAGATAGTCCGGGTATCAATACTATTATAACATATATACAAACTATTTACAACCCCCCTTTTTTACTCGGACGCAATTTGAAACGGAATAAAAAAAGGGGTTGACATTTCGGGAAAACGTGATATAATATAGTTAGCACTCAAAAGCCACGAGTGCTAACGCCGGTCGGAATACCGGTGTGAAAGAGAAAAAGGAGACGATGCAACAATGGCTAAGAAGCAGTTTAAGGCGGAATCGAAGCGCCTGCTCGAAATGATGATAAACTCGATATACACTCATAAGGAGATATTCCTCCGTGAGCTTATATCCAACGCAAGCGATGCCATGGATAAGCTTTACTTCAAGTCCATGCAGGAAAACCTCGGCATGACCCGTGAGGATTTCGGGATAGACCTGTCCTTCGACAAGGATAAGCGCACTATCACAATAACCGATAACGGTATCGGCATGGATAAGGACGAGCTCGAAAACAACCTCGGCGTGATCGCGCAGTCCGGCTCGCTCAAATTCAAGCAGGACAATGCGGAAGCGGACAAGGAGGAGGTCGATGTTATCGGTCAGTTCGGCGTCGGCTTCTATTCGGCGTTCATGGTGGCAAAGAAGGTCGAAGTCCTCACAAAGAAGTACGGTGAGGAGCAGGCTTACCTCTGGAGCAGCGAGGGCGTTGACGGCTACACGATAACCGATGCCGAAAAGGACTCCAACGGCTCGGTCATCACACTCTACCTCAAAGATGACGCGGACGAAGAGGATTACAGCGAGTTCCTTGCCGAGTACAAGTTAAAGAGCCTCGTAAAGCGCTACAGCGACTATATCCGCTACCCGATAAGAATGCCCGTTACTCACCGTAAGCCCAAGGAAGGCAAGGAGGGCGAGTACGACGAGACCACCGAGATCGAGACCCTCAACAGCATGGTGCCGATCTGGAAGAAATCCAAGCAGGAGCTTACCGACGAGCAGTACAACGAGTACTACAAGGAAAAGTTCCTCGACTACATGGACCCGTTGACTCATATCCACTCCAAGACCGAGGGTACCGCGACCTACAACGCGCTGCTGTTCATTCCGAAGAAAGCGCCCTTCGACTTCTACACCAAGGAGTACGAGAAGGGGTTACAGCTCTATTCGAGCGGCGTGCTCATCATGGATAAGTGCGCAGACCTGCTCCCCGACTATTTCAGCTTTGTGAAGGGTCTCGTGGACAGCGAGGACCTGTCCCTCAACATCTCCCGTGAAATGCTCCAGCACGACCGTCAGCTTAAGCTCATCGAAAAGAGCCTCGAACGCACGATCAAGAACGAGCTGAAAAAGATGCTGAACAACGACCGCGAGAAGTACGAGGAGTTCTGGAAGAACTTCGGCTTACAGATAAAGTACGGTCTGTACAGCAGCTACGGTATGCAGAAGGAGTTCTTACAGGATCTGCTACTGTTCACGTCAAGCGCCGAGAAGAAGTACACCACCCTCGACGAGTACGTTACCCGCATGAAGGAGGGTCAGGACGCTATCTACTTCGCGAGCGGCGAGAGCGTGTCCAAGCTCGACACCCTTCCGCAGACGGAAATGCTCAAGGACAAGGGCTATGAGATACTCTACCTCACCGACAACGTAGATGAGTTCATCGTGAAGATGCTGGTGGACTACGACGGCAAAGAGTTCAAGTCTATCCAGTCCTCCGACGCAGACTTCGAGAGCGACGAGGAAAAGGCTCAGAAGAAGGAAAAGACCGAGCAGAACAAGGATCTTCTCGGCGAGATGAAGAAGGCGCTCGAAGGCAAGGTAGCGGATGTGCGCATCTCGGCAAAGCTGCGTTCTCACCCGGTATGCCTGACAAGCGACGGCGAGGTATCGCTCGAAATGGAGAAGGTGCTCGGAGCTATGCCGGGCAACGAAATGAAGCCCAAGGCGGATCGCGTGCTTGAGATCAACGCCGATCACCCGATATTCTCCAAGCTCCAGTTCCTCATGGACAACGACAAGGAGAAGCTTGCGGCATACGCGGATATCCTGTACGATCAGGCGCTCTTGATCGAGGGTATGGAGATAGAAGACCCGGTAGAGTACTGCAACAAGGTTTGCAGTCTTATGATATGATACCGTTTTCCGGTACAGCCTGAAAAAAGAAAAGAGGGGAACTTATGACAGACAAGGCAATATTCGCAATGATCGACCATACCCTGCTCTCGCCGACGGCAACGGTGATGCAGATAAGAACGCTGTGCATCGAAGCGCTCGACTACGGCACCGCGAGCGTCTGCATACCGCCTTGCTATGTGAAGCAGGTGCACAAGGAGTTCCCCACGCTCAATATCTGCACTGTCATAGGTTTTCCGCTCGGGTATCAGACCTTGCAGGCGAAGCTCATGGAGACCAGGCAGGCGCTCGCGGACGGCGCGAACGAGATCGACATGGTGATAAACCAGACCGCGGTCAAGAACGAGGACTACGATACCGTTATCGGCGAGATAAAGGAGATCAAACGCGTCTGCGGAGATCATATCCTTAAGGTCATAGTCGAGACCTGCAACCTGAACAGGGACGAGAAGATAATGCTCTGTCACGCGGTGACCACCGCCGGCGCGGACTACATCAAGACTTCCACCGGCTTCGGAAGCGCGGGGGCGACTAAGGAGGACGTGAAGCTCTTCGCGGAGAACATCGGAAAGAACGTGAAGATCAAGGCTGCGGGAGGCATTAAGTCCCGCGAGGACATGGAGGACTTCATAGCGCTCGGCTGTTCGCGCCTCGGGACGAGCTCCGGAGTAAAGATACTCAAAAAGAAGAAGTAGATCATCTGTCACCGCCGCGGGAAACTGCGGCGGCGTTTGTTTGTTCTGCAAAACGGTGAAAAAACTGTTGCAATTTGGAGCGTATTGTATTATAATATAAAAATGTGCGAAAAGAAATAAGAAGAAGGCGTTAAAATGGAAGGAATAGAATACCTGAAAGACCTTGCGCTGATAATAGTGACGGCGAAGGTATTCGGACTCATCGCGGGCAAGCTCAAAGCTCCGCAGGTCGTGGGAGAGATAATAGCGGGACTTGTGATAGGTCCCTCGGTGCTCGGCTGGGTCGGACAGAACGATTTCCTGTCGCGTATGGCGGAGATAGGCGTAGTGCTGATAATGTTCGGCGCGGGGCTTGAGACCAACCTCAAAGACCTGCTCAAAACAGGCTGGAAGGCGCTTCTGATCGCGCTTGTGGGAGTGTTTGTCCCGCTTATCGGCGGAACCGTCGTATATGGTATGTTCTTCGGCTTCGGCGAGATAGGGAGCGAGCAGTTCATACGCGCGGTGTTCATAGGCACGATAATGACCGCGACATCCGTCGGTATAACGGTTCAGACGCTCAAAGAGCTCGGGCATCTCAAAGGCGAGATCGGAACGCTCATAATGAGCTCAGCGATTATCGACGATATCATCGGGATCATCGTCCTCACCTTTGTCATCGGCTTCAAGAACCCCGAATCGAAGCCCCTCGACGTGGCGATACAGACAGGACTTTTCCTGCTGTTCAGCTTGGGTGTGGGAGTGGTGTCCTACTACCTGTTCAAGTTTGCCGACAAGCGCTATCCGCACAAGCGCCGCATACCGATACTCGGGCTTGCGCTGTGCATGATAATGGCGTACTCGGCGGAGAAGTTCTTCGGCATTGCGGATATTAC
This sequence comes from Ruminiclostridium sp., assembly GCA_017550775.1. Next base: position 6,540 of record JAFZOA010000266.1, read on the forward strand.
CGGCGCTTATGTTGCGGGACTGATACTCTGCAACCTGCGCGACAGCGAGTATATCGCGGAGAAAATGGATATCAGCTCCTATATGCTGTTCGGTCCCGTGTTCTTCGCGAGTATCGGGTTGAAAACACAGTTTGACGGCTTCTCGCCGGAGCTGCTGCTGTTCTCGCTCGCGTTCGTGCTTATGGCGCTCATGACCAAGGTGATAGGCTGCGGCACGACGGCAAAGCTTCTCGGGTGCAGCACCAGGTACAGCCTTAAGGTCGGGGTCGGCATGATGACCCGGGGCGAGGTGGCGCTTATCGTGTCACAGAAGGGACTTTCGGTAGGGCTCATGGATCCGGTGTACTTCACGTCGGTGATACTGCTGATAATCGTTTCGTCCGTGACAACGCCGATAGTGCTGAAACTGCTGTACAAGGGCGAGCCGAAGTACGACCGGCGTATCTCCGCATCACCGGATACCGTGGAATAAAGCCAAAAGGGGCGGGTAGTACGCCCCTCTTTTTGGTAAAAACGGCGAAATGAGCAATTCTGCTTGACAAGGCGGAGAAAATATGATATCATACTACTATGGTAATTGATTAGCGTAGTAGTAAACTAAAGCAAAACATCAGCCAAGGAGACGAAACATGAAGAAATACGACTTACTCACCCCCGAGGGGACAAGAGACCTTATATACGACGAGTGCGCGGCGCTCAGAAGCGTCGGAGAGAAGCTCAGGAGCATCTATACGAGCCACGGCTTCACCGAGGTGATAACCCCGGGACTGGAATTTTTCGACGTGTTCAACAACAAATCCCGACATTACCCGCAGGAGGTGCTGTACAAGCTCACCGACGGCAAGGGACGGCTCATGGTGATGCGCCCGGACACCACCATGCCGATAGCAAGGCTCGTGGGGACGCGTCTTCGCACAGCGGCACTCCCGCTCCGGCTGTTCTACGACCAGACGATCTACCGCGCCAACCCCAAGGACAGCGGGCGGGACGACGAGTTCTACCAGAGCGGCGTTGAGATCATCGGCGGCGAGGTGATGCGCTCGGACATGGAAGCGCTCTCTATCGCGGCGGAGGTAATGGAGTCCTTCGAGGCGGAGGACTATCGCTTTGAGATCGGCGACAGCGGCTTCTTCACGCTGCTTTCCGCGAAGCTCGGAGCGACCGAGCAGGAGCTTGACGATCTGCGCGAGTACGTCATGTCGAAGAGCTACCCCGCGCTGGACGAGCTTCTGTCACGGTTCGGAGACAGCGTTTACGCGAGGGCAGTCGGCGGTATGACGCGATTGTTCGGCGGGAACGAGGTCTTCGCGAAGGCGGAGAAGCTTCTCCCGGAGGAGGCGCTCCCGGTATTAAGACGGCTGGAGAGCGTTTACGATAATCTTGCCGCGCTCGGCATCGGGGACAAGGTGACTGTGGATCTCGGCTTTGCGGGCAAGAGCAATGACTACTACACGGGCATCGTGTTCAAAGGCTATATCGCGGGGTACGGAATGCCCGTGCTGACCGGCGGACGGTACGACAAGCTGATAGCGGACTTCGGCGCGGACACACCCGCCACCGGCTTCGCGGTGAACGAGAACGCGGTAGCGGATGCGCTGCTGCGGCGTTCGGGAGGAATGCTGCTCGCGGCACCGGACGTTATGATACATTCGGACGATGCAAGCGTGACAGCGGCGATAGAGCATTGTCGCAGACTCATATCCGAGGGACTTACCGCGGAATACACGGGTCTTGCGGACGAGGATGCGTCGCGGAAGCTTGCAAAGGAGCGGCGCTGCGGACGGCTCGACATAGTGACAAAAGACGGTGTTACAACCGAGAAGATAGGTTAAGGAGGGCGCGGAAATGGCAGATAAAATTCGTATCGCGCTTACAAAGGGACGGCTCGAAAAGGACACGGTCGGGCTGTTCGAAAAAATGGGCTTTGACGTGTCGGAGCTTCGGGACAAGGGCAGGAGACTTATCCTGACTATCCCGGGACAGGACATCGAGGTGGTGCTCGCGAAAGCGGCGGACGTGATAACATACGTTGAGCTCGGCGCGTGTGACCTCGGGGTAGTCGGAAAGGACACGATACTTGAACACGGCGGCAAGTACTTCGAGATAGCGGATCTCGGCTTCGGTAGATGCAGGTTCGCGCTCGCGGGGAAGAAGGGTACGGACTTTTACGGCGGCGTGGGAGTCAAGACCGTGGCGACAAAATATCCGAACGTGACCCGACATTTCTTCGAGAGCAAGAGAATGGACGTGGATATCGTGAAGATAGAGGGCTCGGTGGAGCTCGCGCCGCTCCTTCGGATAGCGGACGGCATTGTGGATATCGTGGAGACAGGAACAACTCTCAAAGAGAACGGTCTTGAAGTGATCGAGGACGTTGTTCCGATCTCGGCGCGGCTCATTGTCAATACGGTGAGCATGAAGCTGAAAAAGGACCGCATAGAAGAGCTTGCGGAAATGATGCGGAAAAGTCTTGCAGAATGACAAATGAAAGGGATATACTATGATAGGAACAATAAAGGCTGA
>JAFZOA010000004.1 GCA_017550775.1 Ruminiclostridium sp.
AATTTTTACAACAACGAAAGAATACAACTAAAAACAAAACTGACACCGTTCGAAAAACGATGTCAGTATGTTGCTTAAAATTTAATATTTATGCCATAGGCACTCTTTTTTGTGCTGTCCGCACAAATTGGGGCAGTTCAACAGACAAGGGAACCTTGTTATTTATATAATAATAAAAATATCAAATTGGAGGTTTTAATATGCCAAGGTACAGATTAAGTCCCGAAGAGCGGGCAGCAGAAAAGGAACGCAAGGAGAATTTGCGAAATATTATGAAAGGTCTTGATGTAAAGAATTTTGATGACCTGAAAGATGTATTCAAACTCATGGTCGGAGAAATGCTTGAAAACGGGCTTGAAGGTGAGCTGGATAATGAACTCGGTTACACCGTACGACTATCGCAACAAAGAGGGAGAAAACAGCCGCAACGGCTATTCTAAAAAGAATTTAAAGACAAGCTTTGGGGAAACTGAGATTATAAGGTTCCAAGGGATCGTGACGGCGAATTTGAGCCGCAGCTTGTGAAGAAAAATCAGACCAGCTAAATTGACACACGACGAAAATGTAAATACCGAAGTGCTTGTCCGTATATGCAAAGCGTTGGAGTGCGATGTGGGCGATATCATGGAAGTCGTATCAACTGAGGAATGATTTATTGAAGGCGAGGTGCTAATATGCTTACGTTTGCTCCAGGCATGAGGGTTATAATTCGTGATGAAGAATGGATGATTAAGAAAATAACTATAAACAGCATGAAAGTCGAGGTATTACATTGCATCGGTATATCTTTGCTTGTCAAGGATATCTTAAAGAAATACTACAGAAGGAAGTAGATAAACGCGAGGAGTTTGCAGTGCTCAGACGGGAAAAAGCAGGCAGACTTCCTAAAAAGGAGTTTGTAAAAACAAGTATCAACAGCGGTATTGCCTGGCATATAGAACGTCTTGAAGAACTCGAATGGATAGAGAAGGATCAGAACCTTATTGTTATCGGGAAATGCGGGTGCGGTAAGACCTCGCTTGCGGCGCACCTGGGAAGAATAGCGTTGGAGGCAGGCATCAAGGTAAGCTATAACAGCTACGACGACTTCCTTTATACCATCGACAACAAAGCGACATCGGAGAAGCAACGCCGGCGCTTCAGGTACTTCACACAGAGCTCGCTCATTGTCATAGACGATATGATGTATGCCGGCATAAGAGAGGAAGACTTAGTAAAGTTCTATCACAGTATCATGCTTCTGAATGAAACAAGAAGCATAATATTTATAACAAACAGAGAATTGTCCTCGTGGGTTGATGCGGCTGGGGACAAGCATCTGATGCAAACACTTATTGACCGCATCACAGCAAATAGTCAGATTATAAGACTGAATTAAATTAAAACCGGTCTGAGCCGCCGTGTACGTTTGCCAAAGAGCTCAAAAAACTTGATTTAGAAAACAATGTCGACTACAATGTCGATTTATGATAAAAAAATATCCGAAAGATGATCTGCGAAAACCGATTATCCCTCTTCAAAATGAGAACTTATATAAAAAGGGGAGGTCAGATCCTCCCCGCTGTTAGCCCTGAAACGGGCGCGGGGTATCGCGCAAAAAATCGCGAAATCAAGAGCAGGAATAGGTGTCAATGATGTGTTACAAAAAAGATTAAAAAATTTCGCCGTTATCAA
>JAFZOA010000267.1 GCA_017550775.1 Ruminiclostridium sp.
AATAAGCTGAAAAAGTTTGAAAAACATATGCCCCAAAACGCGGAAAAAAAGACGTTAAGTGAAAGGATAAATTACTACGAGCGGTTGATTAAAGAACAGACCGAAACCGAGTGACCTTTTCTAAAAGGTTCGGGTTCATTGCGAACATTCGGTGACGCTTGAAGAATTAAACTTTCTGTACATTGAAAACTGAATAACATCGTATAAGTTACCTTCCTCTTGCTGCCCTGCGGGGCAAGCGGGAAAAAGAATACGCCACGATGCCGATGATCTTGGACGGTTTACAACCAGCGGAACATTGAAGTGTAAGACAACAGAGCGCGATGAGTTGAACTTTAAGAGATCATTAAGGCGAGCGAGACCTGTTCTTTTGAAATAATGGGTTGCTCCCATTACGCGATGACGGGCAAGAGGGATAATGATACTTCCGTTCTAACGTGAAAATCGTAACGGCTGCACCACAGGAATGGGCAGAGGGTCGTCCCCCTATGAGAGAGTTAGCAAACTTCCGGCTTATGCGTTTCCCTTGTTCGGGGTGTCGTGGACAAATAGAACGTATATGCAGGAGACAAGTGCTGCTGTTATGGCGGCACTTGTTTTACATAGGGTTTTCTCTATGAATACATTGCGAAGGACTGATACAATGATTCAGGTTTATAGAGGCGAAGTCTATCTTGCAACATTGCTCGGAGAAGGCTGCGAACAGAAAGGCACACGTCCCGTGCTGATAGTACAGAATAATGTCGGCAATCGTTTTAGCCCAACAACCATAATAGCGCCGATTACTTCTTCTATAAAAAAGTGTTCGCTGCCCGTCCACGTTCCTGTTTTTAATAGTAGTCTTTTCAAGGACTCGATAGTGCTGTGCGAACAGATACAGGTTATGGATAAGAGCAGACTGGAAAAGCCGCTTTGCAGGCTGACGGATAAGGAAATGAAAGCAGTAAATAAGGCTCTCGCGGTGAGTGTGGGAGATTATGAGCTGCCGGACAAAAGGTAAATATGGAGGAAACATAATATGGAACACAATATGCAGATTTTTGAGAACAAGCAGTTCGGTAAGATCAGAGGTATGGATGTCAACGGTGAGCCGTGGTTTGTTGCAAAAGATGTGACAGCAGCACTTGGCTATAAGAATAACAGACAGGCAATTGCATCAAATGTCGATGTAGAGGATAGGGGTGTCCACGCCGTGGACACCCCCTCCGGCACACAGAATATGCAGATAATCAATGAAAGCGGTTTATACTCGTTGATGATTTTAAGCAAGTTGCCTACTGCCAAAATATTTAAGAGGTGGGTCACTTCCGAGGTTCTTCCTTCAATCAGAAAGCACGGCGCTTACATCACAGATGAACTTATCGAAGAGATAGCTGCCAACAAGGAAGCTGCCGAGAAGCTGTTCCGTGATCTGAAAGCGGAAAAGGAAAAGAGCCGCAGTTTGGAAGAACAGCTCGAAGCTGATGAACCGAAGTGTGAGTTTTACGACAATGTTTTGCAGGCACAGGATTTAATCCCGATGACGCTGATAGCGAAAGACTACGGTATGTCTGCTACTCGTCTAAACTCAATGCTTTACGCTTACGGCGTACAGTACAGAATGAACTGCGGAACTTGGGTCCTTTACGCCGCTTATCAGGATTTGGGTTACACACAGACAGTAACGATATTCCCGCGCTACGATTATCACAATCCGAGGCTCGTGATGTATTGGACTCACATGGGCAGAGAGTTCATTTATCGCTTCCTGAAAGAGCGCGGACTCGTACCGGTAATGGAAAGCGAAAAGGATACTATATAAAGAAAGGACATACATCTTATGAAAACCGATATTTATGAAATAACGATCAAGCCGCTGAATCCTTCGGCTGCTGCTGAAAAGGCATTAAAGGAATACAGCGAACAGCTCAACAAAGCCTGTGAGATCGAACAGGCGTTCTACTTCAAGTTCGGCTCTTTTATGCCGGACGATCTGTTTCAGACGATAGTTGAAATAATCACGAAATAAGCAATACAACAAGTGCCGCAGGCGAATACCAACGCTTGCGGCACAGTTATTAAGAAAGGAATACATAAAATGAGTACAGCAAAATTATTAGTAGTAAAATACGCAAAGTATGACATCGGCAGGATCACAAACTACGACAAGGCATTAGAGATAACTTGCCGTATAGAGAGATATTACTTCAAGCGCAACGGCGAGCTTATGCCGAACTCGCTGTTCGATGAGGTCTTTGACCTGATATATGCTGCCTGAGATACATATTTATAATGGAGGGAGCAAGAAAAATGGAAAACAAACTTGTAATGAAGAAGGTTGTTAATGGTTGCAAAGTCGCCGTGTACTGCCCGGTAGATAAGAATCTCGATTGTAAGCAGAAGATCTTATTTCTTCTTACGGAAAGTTACGAGAATTCGTTACTGCCGGTTTCAAAAAACAATGAATAATAATTTGAATAGCGCTTTACAAGTCGCTGATTGTGTGCTATAATATATGGTATAGACGATTAGCGACGAGTATGGTGCTAACGAACGGAAGGTGAGTTAGTATTATGAAAAGAGTTAATTGTCTATACAGAGTTTCAACAGTAGGACAGGTCGATGTAACCAAGGACGACATACCTATGCAGAAGATCGCTTGTCACGAGTTCGCCGAGAGGCAGGGCTGGGTGATAACCGAGGAATACTGTGAAAAGGGTGTATCCGGCTCAAAGGTTCACGCCGACAAGAGAGACGCTATTCAGCAGCTCAAGCAGAATGCTCTCAATAAGGAATTTGACATACTTCTCGTCTTTATGTTTGACCGTATAGGTCGTATAGATGACGAAACGCCTTTCATTGTCGAATGGTTCGTACAGCAAGGCATAGAGGTATGGAGCGTTCAGGAGGGCGAGCAGCGTTTCGACACTCACGTTGATAAGCTGATGAATTACATACGCTTTTGGCAGGCTGCGGGCGAGAGCGCAAAGACTTCCGCTCGTATCAAGACAAGAATGCGTCAGCTCACCGAGGAAGGTAACTACGTCAAAGGCGCTCCGCCTTTCGGGTACAGGCTCGAAAAGCGCGGCAGGCTCAACAAAAAGGGCTTTGAAGTCTGTGACCTTGTTATCGCTGAAGATGAGGCTCCGAATGTCAGACTTGTCTTTGAGATGACGGTGTTCAAGAATATGGGAACACACTTCATTGCTAAGATGCTGAATGAAGAAGGGGTCAGGACACACAAAGGCGCTCTTTTTACAAATGCAAACATAAAGCGTATTCTCGAAAACAAGATCTATTGCGGCTACATCGTTTCAGGAGACGTTTCTTCGCCGAAAAAAGAGGAAATAGTGATAGTAAGCGAAGAAATGTGGAATAGAGCGCAGGAGATCGTTCGTCAGCGCGAGAAGATCAATGTTGAATAGCGCAAGATCAGTATCAGGTCGCAGGGTGATTACCTGTTGTCAGGTAACATCTTCTGCGCCCATTGCGGTAAAAGGCTCGTTTATACTGCATTTGATAAGAACTATGAGAAGAAAGACGGAACAATTACTCCGTATCGAATCAGAAGGTATCAGTGCAGCAGCAGAACGTGGAAGCGTGTTGGTTGTGATGGTTTTTCTTCATATTCTGCCGACAGGGTTGAACCAATCGTGTTGGAAGTTGTCAAAGACGTATTCTCTCGTATCAGTGATGTGCCGGAAACAAAGGCTGTCGAGTGTAAGATGAAAGCACAGCTCTCTGAGGCAAAAGCCTATCAGAAAAGTCTTGTTGTACAGCTTGATAAGCTTATCAGGCAGCAGGAAAAGTTGCAGCTTGAGATCGCAAACAGTCTGACCGGAGATAGTATCTATTCTTCTGATGACCTTGCAATTTCTCTCAGAACCGTTAAGGCGAAGATGAGCGAGACCGAGAAAAAGCTCGAAGAAGCCAATAAGGTCATCGAGCAGGGCAAGCAGGCTGCGGAAGCAGTAGTCCCTATGTACAACAGGTTCATTTCTTGGGCAAACACATTTGAGAAGATGTCTGTCGAGGAAAAAAGAGCTGTCCTTTCAGAGCTTATAAGTCGTATCGAAGTCGGCAAAGGCTATGATGTCAAAATAATACTGAATATCGACTACGAACAGTTCTGTAACAGTTGGAACGCTGTGGCTGTATGAATTGGACTATAAAAAGATGCCGGAGTCTCCTTATGGGACTTCGGCGCTTATAGGGCGTTATAGACCCTACCCAATTTGAAAACATTAAAATTTCAGGTTAAGAGATTTTCTTTTTAGGGCTTTCAAATTTGGTAGGCAATGGAGTCTATGCGGTAGTCCGCGCGGCTAAGCACAACAAATGGCTATTTTAATACAATTATACCGCATTTCTTACCAAATTTCAAGTACTTTTTGTGAAAAGTACCGAAAATAATACAGATTTTGTAGTGCATGTTCAACCGCCTGCAAAACAAGCGGATAGACATGCACAACAAAAAAAGAAAATAGAAAAACGAGAAAAAGTAGCATCATACATACCGGCAAATTGTTTATGTGGGAAATGTCGTATAATGTCATTGAATGTCACATGAAAGTGTGATATATTCTTATTGTGCAATAATTTAAGCTGAATTTCAGCGAAAGGGGTGATTATGTTGTAGAATAAAATAATTTAAGTATAAAACAGAATATCAATTCAGCTCAATTTACGGGAGTCGTAATCTCTCCGCGGATTGAGCTTTTTTGATGCAAAAATCCATGTCCCCGCGCCCTGCGTTCTCCGGAATGTCAGGGCTATTTTATTTCAGGAAAGGAGGTGGTGCTGATTACGCTCAGAGCACGGTCAGCTCAATCTACATTATTAACCACAAAAATATTTAATCAGGAGGATCTCATTATGAACAAGAAGAAGGTTTTAACAATCAAGGAAGCAGCGCAGGTTATCGACGGCATCAACGAGTTCCGCATCCGTCAGATGTGCAAGTCCGGACAGCTCCGTACTTTCAAGGCGGGCAAGAAGTTTCTTATCGCCGAGAGCGATCTCTACGAGGCAGTTTTCGGCAAGTATGATCCTAACGAGGACGGCGGTGCAGCTTGACAGACTTCGCGGGTATAAGGCAGCTTGTCAACATCCGGCAGGCTGCCGAGATGTACGGACTGGAAGTGAACAGATTCGGCTCGGCGCGGTGTGTATTCCACGGCGATAACAACCCGTCGATGAAGCTGTACGACGATCATTTTCATTGTTACGCTTGCGGCGCTCACGGCGATGTGACCGACCTCACGGCGCAGATGTTCGGGCTGTCCAAGACCGAGGCAGCGGAAAAGCTGTGCGCGGATTTCGGAATAACCGATACGCCACCGCCGCCCGCGGAAAAACGAAAGCGAGAATTAACGGTTCGTGAAAAATCGCTGCTGGCGCTGGATATTCTCACGGACTATATAGTAATGCTCCGGTATTTCCGCGAGCATTACGCGCCGTTCAGCTTTGACACAGAGCTTTCGCCGGAGTTCACGGAAAGCCTGCACAATCTCGAATACGCGGAATATCTCTGGAACGAATGGTTTGACAGTACCGAGGACGAGCGTGCGTCGTTCTTCACGGAGAATATCGAGCAGTTCCGGCGATACTACGCGAGCCTTTCCAAATACGGATTTATCCGTCCGTCTCTCGCATAGCAAATTACAGTCAAGACCTGAAATTATCGCAATAAATCCCACGGAGATTTTCCGGACGGTCAGATGTTCAACGCGAACATTTCCAATAAATAATTGTCGAATTATGCAGGTCTTGAAATGATGAAAAATTCAGAAAAGGAGGTCTTTTTATGAAAACAGGTCTGATAAAGAAAGAGAAGTTCACCCGCATTTATTTCAACGAGAGCAGCAGCGCCGTTGACATCTTCACTCACAATTCCGCGCTGAAACGCCGTATGAAAAAATACTGCGGAAGTTATCCCGACGCGGGGCAGCTCATACAGGAGGACGAGTTCGGCGGCGCACAGTTCGAGATCGCAAAGGGTCGTTTCTCGGTGCGGCTCACGGCT
>JAFZOA010000268.1 GCA_017550775.1 Ruminiclostridium sp.
ATGTGTACATATATATGAAACCTCTTTGCAAAGGAATTTCATAATGAAAGATAAGCTTGTCGAAAAGATGATCTGCGGGGATGTGCGCGCCTTCGAGCAGATCATAAGGAAATACGGCAGATATGTTTTTTGTGTTGCTCAGAACCATTCGTGCGGTACGCTGCCCCGGGAAGATATCGAAGAGATAGTAAACGACACCTTCGCGGCGGTATGGCTCGGACGCGAAAGGATCGACGCGAATCGTGAGATAATGCCGTATCTCGCCGTAATAGCAAAGAATAAGGTATCAAACAGGCTTCGTACCCGAAAAGTCACAGTCAGCACCGAACAGCTCGGCGAACTCTATGACAAGGACTTTGAACAAAAGCTCGAAAACCGCGAAGCTGTTGATGCTGTTCTTGATGCTGCCCGAAAGCTGACAGCCCGACAACATGAGATATTTGTCCGGTTCTATCTGTACGGTGAGCCTCTTGCCGTGATAGCCGAGCGAATGGGCATGAACGGGCCGGCAGCGCGAACAGCGCTTTTCAGGGCGAGAGAAGCGATAAAAAAGTCTCTTTGGGAGGGAGGTTATTTTGATGACTGACGAATTGCTGCCGTATGACAGCAAGGAATTGTCCCCGGCATATCTCGATGATATGATACGAGCTATAAAAGAGAAAGCCGGAATACAGGAAGCGCGCCAAAAGCACATTAGCAGGCACGGCGCAGTGCTTATAGCCGTATTTGCGGCAATAATGGTTCTTGCGGTCTCGGCTGGAGCAATACTGTATTGGGACATCTTCGGAATATTTACTCAAAGCCGGGAAAACGCAAGAAAAATTGCCGCGACAAACACGGAAGAGCTCACCGAAAGGAAAAACGATTTTCTTGATACAATAAAAATACCCGAAAACGCGGCGGCATTCCCGGATTACACGGAACGGGAGAATGAGATACTGTCTGCTCTTGCCGTACCCGCGGATATGGTGTTTTCTTACGAGGATCGCACTCTGCACATCAACGGGTATGTTTTTGACGGAAACTGCCTTGATGTAATCTACGATGTGACTTACTCCGATAAGACCGCGGGTGAAGACGACGGCTCCGAGTTCGTTTTCTCTTGTGAGGACTCGCAGACAGCGGTATTCAGTCGCCGGTACATTCTTGCAGCCAAAGGAAACACCGCTTACTGTCGCAGCCGGAACTATCTTGACCTTCCCGAAAGCATCGGAGCAGTCGAAATACTTGTTAGCCTTACCGAAAACAACTCGGATGAGATACCCACGGAAAGCTTTTCGGTAAAAGTTCCCGAGAATGCACAGATCATAATGCTCGGCGAGCGGATGATTTTTGAGAACGAGAACGGTGACGTATATCTGAAAAGGCTTGTGTTATCACCCCTCGGAGCGTTTATGGAGCTTTCGGAAAGCATTGAGTACATCTCAAATTTCGATCACAATGCCTACCCGGTCTATGTGACCTACAAGGACGGCACTGTCATAGACCTTTCCGATTACACTGGCAACTTCGAAGGCGGAGCCGGGTATATGACCGAGGACGGAAGAATAGTTACCGATTATATAATCGGTCAGAACCTGAATATCTTTGATATCGGACAGATAAGCTCGATACAGATATTCAACGAGATAATTGATCTGCAGTAAGAAAGGAAGTCTATTATGAGAAACTATGGATTGAATCGTTCGTCAATGAGCCGCTACATGAGCCGTAGCAGCTTTAAGCGCAGCTCTATCGGCAGAAGAAATACCTATAAGGTCAGCAACAGCACATTCAAGTCATATCTTGCGGAGGCAAAGAAGATAGCCGAGGAGATCGAGACTGAAAAAAGTTCCGACGCATCACAAACGGCGCGCACAAAGGCAAAAACATATTCTGCGACCGGGAGCAGCTTCAATAACGGTATAAAGGAAATGTCGGAGAGCACCGGGAACATCAACTCCATTCTTAGCAAGGACGAGCCCGAGCTTGAAAAAGCCTACGACGAGGCGGTAAAGTTCGCAGACGGTTATAACGATATGCTGTCGGCTGTACACGGAGCGTCCGGCAGTTCGATAGCGTCCAAAGCACGGTATATCACCGACCTTACGAACATTTTCTCCCGTGCTCTCGGTAATATTGGTATCAGCACGGATAAATACGGTAATCTATGTGTTGACAAAGAGAAGTTCCTTAAGGCAGATATAAAGGATATTGAGAAAATATTTGACGGGAAAACCTCGTTTGCGAGTCTTATAAAGGAACAGACCGACAGCATTTCCGTCCTGTCCGCAATGAGCGCGGAAACATATTCCGGCAGCGGTACATCAGCTTATACATCTGCAATGAGCGGCTCGATATTCAGCAAGCTGC
>JAFZOA010000269.1 GCA_017550775.1 Ruminiclostridium sp.
GAGCTCGTCCAACGTATGATCGGCTTTTATTTTTCTGAGAAAAGCGCTGAACTTGTCACAAAGCGCTCTGCCGTTTTCGTTCTTCGCGAAGGAAAATCCGTACTCGTAGGAATCCAGCGGTTCCTTTATGTACGTCACTCCGCTGTACTCGTTCATTATGTATCTCGCGATCGGCTCATCAAGGCACGCTGCGTCGAGCTTTCCGACGCTCACAGCCGTCATCATATCCGCGTAGGTGTTATAGTACATGATGTTTGCGTCCGGAAGCTTGTCATTTACTATCTCGTCGAACATACTGCCTGTTCCGACGCCGATTGTTCTGCCATTGTAATCTTTATATGACAGCTCTCCGCGGGTACCACTCGCCGGAGCGCTTTCATCTTCCTGATGCGGCAATACGAAAAACACTGCCGCTGCCGCGACGATAAGCAGCATGACAGCTATAATTATAAAATCGATCTTTCGCGTCTTATTTTTCATCTTATCTGCATTCCTGTTCTGTCATACAAGGGGATCTGCGGAAAGCGCTGTTATTTGTCCCGCAGATAACACCGTATCTCTCAAAAACTATCCTGTCTGTTTTACTGCAAACAGGGGCTCATATAGTATATCCCTTTTATAAGGATTTGTCAAGTTTTCGGGAAATGCGGGTGTGTACTTTTCCCCCAGAAACGTCATCACTTGATTTTTCCAAAAAAATATGTTAGAATATATCATCAGCAGACAGGCGGTGTTAAGATGATAAAGATTTTTATAAGCGATGACGAACCTAAAATGCTAAGCGACATTTCGGAATATGTCCGGAAAACAATCAGCGCCGGTAAAATAGCGGAATTCCGGAAAAGCAGCGAGCTTCTTGCCGCGCTTAAAAACGAAGGATGCGACATACTGCTTCTTGACATAGATATGCCGGAGCTCAGCGGTCTTGACATTGCACGTGAGCTTTCCGGACTTTCGGACAAGCCGGTTCTTATCTTTGTGACGAGCCACGACGAGCTTGTTTATGACAGCCTGCAATTCCACCCGTTCGGTTTTGTTCGCAAAGCGTATCTCGAAAAAGAACTGAGCACGGTGCTCGGTGACGCGCTGAAAGAGCTCGACGGCAGAGACAGGCACTTCCACTTCCGCTCATCTGACGGCGACGTGAAGATAAAGACAGACGAGATACTTTATTTTGAAGCCGACGGGAACTATATAAAACTGTTCACGGCAAACGCGGAATACCGTTTCCGCGACACAGTGACTTCGCTTGAAAACGCGCTTTCGGGAAACGGATTTGTGCGCATACACAAAGGATTTCTGGTAAATCAGTCCGGGGTGAAAATGATAAACGCAGAGGAATGCGTGCTTGAGAACGATGTGCGGCTCCCTGTCGGGCGCAGCTATTCTGAAAATGCACGAAAACAGCTTATGAGGTATATGCTCAGATGAACGGAAAGAAACTTCAGGCGGAATATGACGCTCTTTCGGAAAAATACAGCAGACTTCTGAGCGAGAAGTCGGACGCGGAATACGAACTTGCGGAGCTGAAAGCAAACGCCGAAAACACCGCCCGTCAGGACATCGAGATAAGAAGCCTTCATGAAAACGTCCGCAGGATAAAGCACGATATGAGAAATCACCTCATGGTGATCGCATCATATCTGAACGACGGCGACACTGACGCGGCGAAAGCTTATACATCGGAGATACTCGACAAACTGAAAGCCGTACAAAGCTATGTCGAGACCGGAAACTCGCTGATGAACCATATCCTCAACGAAAAGATGAACAGGGCGCGCGCCTGCGGTATCGCGGTGAAAGCCGAGA
>JAFZOA010000270.1 GCA_017550775.1 Ruminiclostridium sp.
CATCGCGTGCAGAACCCGTAAGTCCGCCGACATAGTTTCCCGAGTTGTTGCCGACTACACCGTCGGGAAGAACGTATTTCGCCTCTCCGGGGAGCAGCTCGACACCGTGATCGGCTTCGTAGAGCGTCGCAAGGCGGGACTGCTTCTCGATGTTGCCGGAGAAGAACGACATATCAACGCCAAGGGGCTTGAAGAGGTTCTCCTGTGCATAATCCTCAAGCACTTCACCCGACGCGACCTCAAGAGTAGCGGCAGCTACCGACGTACCGTAATTGTTATAATACCACGCGGCGGCCGTACCGATCTTCTTGTCGGTATAGTTCCCAGCTCTCGTTATCTGGTCGAGTATCTTCTCCTTGTCGGTCTTCATCGAAAGATAGCCGAGTGTCGATGTATGAGTCAGAAGTGTCGCAAGCGATACAGGCTTCGGAAGCTTTTCGCCCCAGTACTTGCTGATCTTCTTGTTTATGTCGAGAATGCCCTGTTCGTGCATTTTCACGGCGCAAATCGCTATAGCGACCTTGCTTATCGACGCGGCTCTGATCTTTGTAGCGTTGCCAATCGCCTTTTCTCCGTACTTCGAGTAACCGTAAGTCCAGTCAAACACCTTTCCGTCGCTTCCACGGATAGCCGCGACCTGAACGCCTATCGCATTGGCTTTTATAGCAGCGTCATTTACGGTCTTCATTATATTGGAGTACGCCGTTCCGTCGGAAACAAATTCCTCGGGAGCATCAAGCTCCGGCAGATACGCCTTTTTTATGTAGCGGCGGGAAAAATCGCTCGATACCCAGCCGGTCTTACCGTTCTTATCCTCAAATTTGTACCACAGGATATCGAAATCATCGAACTGGGCGCCGAGGTAAGTAAACGAGCTCGCGCCCTTTGTCTTCGCGATGACATTATAGCTTACACCGGGACCGCTGCGAATATTGACATTCTTGGACAGGACTCTTATATAATACGGTGTCTCGGTCTCGGCGTGAGAAACTACCGATGCGCTGAGTGCAACGGCACACGACAGAATGACTGCGGCAACCTTTTTTATTATCTTCATAGCGTTCTTCCTTTCGACAAATTACTACATTTATTATAGCACTTGTCATACATATTGTCAATAGCATATTGTTCATATACAATATTTTGATTTGTTCTTTCTGATTTGTTTTATGAATGTACATATAAAGCACATTTGAGTACATTTGTCTTATCTGCCTTTCGGCTGATTTTTATTCTTGACAAACAAATAACGTTGTGCTATAATACTTTTGTTATAAATATCACGGATATCCGGGAGAAGAACGGTGAAAATCCGTCACAGCAGTCACTGCCGTTATAGTCGGATCGCTCGCTATCCGTGCGGGAAAACGCATTTTCGGACAATGGAAAATGTGCCTGAAGCGCTTTCCTTGAAACAAGGAAAGTTTTTTATTGCAATAAATGCAAAAAGGAAGGATGTATTTTATGAAAAAGTTAGTAGCAGCTGCTGCGGCTATCGCAGCAATAAGCGCGTTCAGCGTTTCGGCATTCGCAGATGCTTATGTAACAATTGCCGACGAGACAGGAAAGCTCGTTGTTGGTCTGATGCCGGTAGAGCTTAACGACCAGGACGGCGACGGTAATATTACAGTCAACGATGTGCTCATCTCCGCTCATGACGAATACTATGCTGACGGCAACGGAAGCGCCGAAGAGAGCTATGCGACAGAAGAGAGCGATTACGGTCCTATGATCACAAAGCTCTGGGGCGTTGAGAACGGCGGAAGCTACGGCTACTACGTCAATAATGTTCTTGCTTCTGGACTTAACGATCCTATCAAGGACAACGATCACCTTTACGCTTTCATCTATACCGACACAACGAATTACAGCGACACATACTCATATTTCGCTGAACCCATTTATGCTTATGAAGGTATCTCCACCGACACTACACCTGCGATCGAGCTTCATCTCAACGCTGCAGGCTTCGATGAGAACTGGGCTCCTATAACCACTAATGTTGAAGGCGCTAAGATCA
>JAFZOA010000271.1 GCA_017550775.1 Ruminiclostridium sp.
ATTCGAACCCCCGACCTTCTGGTCCGTAGGGCTCTAAAACGGGTTGCGAGTTTTCCCTTAATACTCTTGATTTTTCTAATATTTTACTATGTTTTTAGCATTTTTCAAGCCTTTCTTTATGTCCGATAATTGCTAAAAATCACCCTATTTTTCACCCTGTTTGTAGTCAGAATGTAGTCAAGAATGCAGTCGGTTTCTTATGCGTTTTTCGCCTGAATGAATAGAGCAAGCAACTAATTCTTCTTTGGCACTCGCCTTGTTCTTGCAAACATGCGCCGGTATGATTCAGTTGTATATTGCCCCATGCCGAACTGATCGCCACCAAACATCTCTGTTTAAGGATTATTGTTGCGCTATCATCAACGCTGCCCCTGCGTCAAAATAGAGGATCGACAGACCGAGATGCACTGCGCCCAAGCCCCATGCAGTATTGGCAAGGCAATGTTCGACCCATTTCCGATCAAGCGACCCCATTTATGAGACTCCTTCCGATCAGCTTCGTTTTTTATCGGTACTTCCGCCGAAAACGGGAGTTGACAGAACGGAAATACGACGGTAGGGATGCTCGGGATATCTGATCCTCATGTCAAGAGTACCGGCGGAAAGAGCGCCGATCTCGGTGCTCGTTATCGAAACGGTCGTAAGCGTCGGCTCTACGACGGAAGCCTCGGGAGAACCGTCGAAGCCCGTGACCATTACGTCGTCGGGAACGCGGTATCCTAACTTTTTAAGAGCGGACATCAGGTGGATCGCGATGAAATCGTTCGCGCAGACGAAAGCGTCGGGCATTACGGGCATTTTTTTAAGCTTTTCAATGTACCACGCCGCGTCTCCGTAGTTCTCTGCATCCTCGTCGAGTATGGATATGGAATCGTCCCAATGGATGCCCTTTGTCAGGAGCGCCGCTGCGTAGCCCGTCCAACGCTCGAAGAAGCTGTTGCAGTGCTCCCTGTCCCCGACGAAGCCGATGCGTTCCGCGCCGTTTTCAAATAGCCTGTCCATTAGAACGAACATGGCCGCATAGTTCTCCATAGAGACAAAATCGCAGTTAAGAAGGGATCGGCACACCCTCGCGTAGCCATCCACGAAGAGGCAGGGGATGCCGAGCGCTGTGATCATATCCTGATACTCCCTGTCAAAAAGCTCTATGCAGAGTATGCCGCTCGTTTCACCGAGAACGAGATGGGGAGGAAGTCTTTTTTCTTTAATCTCATCTGCTGAAACCTCGTACATCTTCATGGTGTAACCCGCGCGGCAGATCTGGTCGGTAAAGCTTGTGATGAAGTATGCTCCGAAGGTGTGGCTCAGGAGCTTGTGCTGGGTGAGCAATGCGATATTCTTCCCCTGTGTGGACGGAGCGGCAGGCGCAGGAGAGCTCTCCTGAAGCTGCGCATAGCCGAGCTCACGCGCTTTGTCAAGAACGAGCTTTCTCGTCGCCTCCGGAACGGAGCCTCTGTCGTTGAAAACCTTTGAGACTGTGTTCCTCGAAAGCGCGCAAGCGTCCGCGATCATCTGCAGGGTTATCTTCTTTACAGCCACTTTACAATCCTCCAAGTCATTTTACATTATAAATATAACACCGATTGTGGCAAAAATCAATAAGCAGTTTTATTTTTTATTAGCAATTATACTACGTTTACAAAATGCACAAATTTTAAAAATGCCATAAAAAAGTCAAATTTGCTATTGACACCGTGTAAAACGGATGTATAATAGTGTTGACTAACAGTAAAGCAAACGCGAATGTGCGCACAAAGTAGTTTACAGAATGCACACAGAGCAAACGCGGGCTGTAACTGGTAAAAAACAAAGCAATAATACAAGGAGGAAACAGGAAGTATGTCAGAAGTCATCCTTAAGGGACTGAAAAAGATCTATGACAACAAGGTGACCGCCGTACACGATGTCAACCTGCACATCGCCGACAAGGAATTCATCGTTCTTGTCGGGCCTTCCGGATGCGGCAAATCTACGACTCTCAGAATGGTTGCCGGTCTTGAGGAGATTTCGGACGGCGAGCTCTACATCGACGGAAGGCTCGTCAACGACGTCGCGCCGAAGGATCGAGATATTGCGATGGTTTTCCAGAACTACGCGCTTTATCCCCACATGACGGTCTATGACAATCTTGCCTTTGCGCTGAAGCTCAGGAAGACGCCGAAGGACGAGATAAAGAAGAAGGTGCGTGAGGTCGCCGAGATCCTCGACATCACCCAGTACCTCGAGAGGAAGCCCAAGGCTCTTTCCGGCGGTCAGCGTCAGCGCGTCGCAATCGGCCGCGCCATGGTCCGCGACCCGAAGGTCTACCTGATGGACGAGCCTCTTTCCAACCTTGATGCGAAGCTCAGGAACCAGATGCGCGCCGAGATAATCAAGCTCCG
>JAFZOA010000272.1 GCA_017550775.1 Ruminiclostridium sp.
AAACAAGAAAGACACTTACAGCAGTAATTCTGTGCACGCTGATCGCGGCTGCGGCAAGCTGCGGCGGAAACACCGCTTCAACGACCACCACCGCTGCGCAGACTACCACGACTACGGCTGCGGAGACCACAACGACCGCAGCGACAACTACGGCTGCGGAGACGACCACTCCGACCGAAGAGACAACTGCCGAGGAAGAAGAAGAAAATCCTATGGAGCTTACGGGCGCGCTCTTCACAAGCGGTGTATGGGAGGCATACGTAGATGATGAACTCGACAGCTACTTCGTGTTCTACGACGAGACGAGCGGCGCTATCATAGACGTTGAGGCGCAGCAGGGGACTGAGTTCACCTGCGAGCAGAACGGTGCCGAAATAGTATTCTACCTCGGCGGCGGACTCATTGAGGTACCGGCGGAATTCGACCTCGGCGATGCTGAGGGTACATTCCACTTTGAAACCGGAGATAAGGTGTTCCAGTTTGAAGCGACCGACGAGACAGACCCCGAAGCTTTCGCGGCCGAATACTTATCCGGTGAGGGCGAAGCTCCCGCGGCGCTCTTCCCCGCAGGTGTATGGAGCGCTACCTATGAGGGCGAGCTTGAAGGCTACTATGTATTCTTCGACGAGACAAACGGTACATACATCGACGCGGAAATGAAGGCGGGCACCCCGTTCACTTGCGAGCAGAACGGCTATGAAGTCCTGTTCGACTACGGCAACGGCTACACAGTCCAGGCTGAGTTCGCTCCCGGCGACGCACAGGGCACATTCCATTATGAAAGCATTGACAAGGTAGTGGATATCGAATATGTTGCAGACGCAGACCCCACGACATTTGAAGCTCTGCTCGGAACCGAAAAGCCCACGATCTTCAAGAAGGGCGTGTGGACGGCAACACTCAACGGCGAGATAGAAAGCTATTTCGTATTCTACGATGAGGCGAACGGTTCGATCATTAACCCCGACCTCCAGACAGGTCTTCCCTTCGTCTGCGAACAGAACGGCACCGAGATCCTGTTCCACATAGCTTCGGCTGATGACAACACCACGGCGACATTCAATATTTCCGACAACACCGGTACATTCACATACGCGGACGGGACCGTTGAAACATATGTATTTGACAGCGTCAGCGAAGATCCCGAAGGATTCCTTGCGGAAATAGGTTTTTAAACAAAGAAAGGAGTTTTTATCATGACTATTGAAGAAAGCGTAAAGAAAGATCCGGAAAAGTTCATAGCTGTCCTTGCCACAAAGGACGACGATATCCGCGAAGCTCTTAAGGAACTGTCCGTCAAGCTCGACAAGATCATCGGCGGCGCAATGAAGGAGTTTTGCGAGGCCGAAGGAATCGAGCTCGATATAAACTCCGTCCCCACATACAAGGCCACCAATAAGGTGATAACAGATCGTCTGGATAACCTTATCGGAGAACATATCAAGGACAAACGCAAGAACCTGTAAACAGACAGATCATTACTCCGTGTGATAGTTAATTCAGCAAGCCCTCCGTACACCGTATGGCGGGCTTTGTGTTTGTATAACGCATTCTTGCAAAAATAACACTTGACAAAACGTTTCGGTTGTGATATGATAGCAATTGCAGATAAATGCAAATAATCTGAGAGAGGTGAAAAGATGAGAATATGACCGACTTTTGAACGCAATGATAAATTTTGACTGTATGTGTTTTGCATACGGTATTGTCTTGCTGTCAAAGGTGGATCATGTTCTCACTGCCTCTCTTTTTGTGTGTTTTTTCGTGGCAGAAAGAACATCCCCGTAACCGTTCGGAACGTTTCCTTTATGTACGCGTCCTGCGCACCTCCTGGAACCTTCTTTACGACATCCTGCCGTTTGACAGCAAGCGGTCCTTTTTACCGGACCGTGAAGGGAGGAATGTGTATATGTCACAGATAAGCGTAAATTCACTCAGCTTCTGTTACGACGGAAGCTTTGACAACATTTTCGAGAATGTATCGTTCTCGATAGATACCGAATGGAAGCTCGGCTTTATCGGACGAAACGGAAAAGGAAAAACAACGTTTCTCAGGCTGCTGCTCGGAAAACTGCAATACACCGGTACGATATCTGCAAGCACGGTGTTCGAGTATTTTCCCTACGAGATAAGCAATGATAAGCTGACACTGCCGGCAAGCGATTTTATCGACGAGCTCAGACCCGGCTATGAGGAATGGCGGGTCATCTGCGAGCTGTCACTGCTCGGAGAGGACGCAGAGCTTCTGTACCGCCCGTTCGGTCAGCTTAGTCCCGGACAGCGGACGAAGATACTGCTTGCGGTGCTGTTTTCGGGCGAGAATGAGTTCCTGCTGATAGACGAGCCGACAAATCATCTCGACGGTGCGGCGAGGGAAAAAATAAAGGAATATCTCACATCAAAAAGCGGGTTTATTCTTGTGTCCCACGACCGCGATCTGCTCGACGCGTGTATCGACCACGTTCTCGTGCTCAACCGCGGAAGCATCGAGGTGCAGAAGGGCAGCTTCTCAAGCTGGTGGGAGAACAAACAGCGCAAGGACAGCTTTGCCGTCGCGGAAAACGAAAAGCATCTTAAAGAGATAAAAAAGCTGAAACAGGCGGCAAAGCGCACTGCGGACTGGGCGGACAAGAGCGAGCGAACAAAGATCGGCTTCGACCCGATCAAGGAGAACGACCGCTGTATAAGCGCAAGGTCGTTTATCGGAGCCAAAACCAAGAAAATGCAGAGCCGCGTCGCCGATATCGAAAACCGCATAGACCGGGAGATAGCGGAAAAAGAGGGGCTGCTGACAGACATCGAACGGATAAAGGAACTGAAGCTGTCTCCGCTTAAATATTTCAAGCGGACGCTGCTGAATGTCAGGGATTACAGCTTCCGGTACGCGGACGCTGGTGCACCTGTGATAAACGGACTTACGTTTTCAATAGATCAGGGTGATCGCGTCGCGCTTCACGGTGAAAACGGGTGCGGCAAGACCACGCTTATAAAGCGGATACTGCACGGGCTCGGTGCGGAGAACCTTGAACCGTTTACCGAGAGCGGAACATTCGGGATATCATCGGGACTTATCGTTTCGTATGTCAACCAGGATACTTCCCGTCTGAAAGGCGATATCGTGACATTCTGCCGGGACAGAGGAATAGACCGAAGCCTGTTCTGCACTATCCTCAGACAGCTCGATTTCGAGCGCACACAGTTCGAGAAAGATATCGGCGACTATTCCGAGGGACAGAAAAAGAAGGTACTTATTGCGGCAAGCCTTTCCACGCCTGCGCATCTGTATATCTGGGACGAGCCGCTCAATTACATCGACGTATTTTCCCGTGTGCAGATCGAAGAGCTCCTGCTCGAATATCAGCCCACACTGCTGTTCGTGGAGCACGATGAGACTTTCAGAGGAAAGATCGCATCCAAAGTGGTACAGCTCTGATCGACAACAATTGCATCCAACAATAAAACAAGGCTCTCAGTCTGTCGAAAAAGGAACTTTTTCGACAGATGTCCTCACGGACAGCGCAAGGGGCTCCTCGCCCCTTGGCCCGCACAACTCCCATTAAGAAGTTTTCCTGAACCGTTTCGACAAACAATCCACGTCGACATCTGTTTGTAACAATGCAATAACGGAGGAAAACATCTATGGATACTATTATAAGCAAGCTTTACTATGGCGAACTTTGCCCGAGCGAGAAACCAGCCCCACAGACCAAGCGCTGTATTGAGAACAGAACAATCATCTGTGATACAGAGGCAAAGATGATCGAGCAGTTCCCCAAATGTAAAGAGTTACTCGACACCTATACAGATGCACTACACATCGAAGCCAAGCTTGAGTGTGAGGCGGACTTTGCACGAGGGTTCAGACTTGAAGCTATGCTAATGCTCGATGTAATGACAACCGAATAATGAAGCAACCCTGCTGAACACTACTCGTCCGGCAGGGACGTTTTTATGTTAGCCATGATTTGACATGTCTTCCTATTCTATGATAAATATAAAGATCAATGCGCCGTTGTATCAAAATCTGTTGACAAAAGCTGTGAAACGTGATAATATAGTTGTTGACAAATGTCAATAACCGAGAAAGGATGATCCTATGCCAAGGCCGGTAAAATCGCGCAGAATATGCGGAATGCCCGAATACTGCTGCTTCGCGCCGCAGGAAAACTGCTCGGAAACAGTTGTGCTTACCATCGATGAATACGAGACGATCAGGCTCATAGACTATATGGGACAGTCGCAGGAACAGTGCGCCGCACAAATGGAAGTCGCGCGCACGACCGTCACGGCGATATATGACAGCGCGCGCCGAAAAATAGCGGACTGCATTGTGAACGGCAAGCGGCTCGAAATAGCGGGTGGAAATTTCCGTATCGCCGAGAACACGGCATCGGGGAACGTCCCAAAGAAAGGAAACAATACTATGAGAATTGCGGTAACTTACGAGAACGGAAATATATTTCAGCACTTCGGCAGAACGGAGCAGTTCAAGCTGTACGACATCGAGAACGGCGCAGTGAAAAGCTCCGAAGTGGTAGGAACAAACGGCGCGGGTCACGGAGCTCTCGCGGGATTTTTAAGATCTGCGGGAGCAGATATGCTTATCTGCGGTGGTATCGGCGGCGGTGCGCAGATGGCAATGCAGGAATCCGGTATCGCGCTTTACGCTGGTAACAGCGGCTCTGCCGATGACGCGGTGAACGCTTATCTCGCGGGAACGCTCGCGCAGAATACTGAGGCAAACTGCGACCACCACGGACATGAGCACGGCGAAGGTCACGCCTGCGGAGAGCACGGCTGCGGGCATCACTGAAATGGGTGAAAAAGTGCGGAGAAGCCTCGACCTGTTCCTGACGTTCATGAAGATCGGCGCGTTCACCTTCGGCGGCGGATATGCAATGATACCGCTGATTCAGAAAGAGGTCTGCGATAACAAGAAATGGCTTAAAGAACAGGATATCGCGGAAATTGTCGCTATCTCGGAATCGACTCCGGGACCGATAGCTATAAATGCCGCAACATTCGCTGGTCAGCGGGTATCCGGGTTTGCCGGTGCCTGCGCAGCGACGCTCGGAGTAGTGCTCCCGTCGTTCCTTATAATATCTTTGATCTCACTGATACTGACCGAGTTTCAGAGTGTCAAAGCCGTGCAGTACGCATTCATGGGGATACGGGCGGCTGTGCTTGCGCTGATTCTCAAAGCGCTGTGGATGATGTTCAGGGCGACAAAGAAGAAAGCCGTTTCGTATGTTCTGATGGGCGCATCATTTATCCTCACGGCATTTATAAAGATCGACGCAGT
>JAFZOA010000273.1 GCA_017550775.1 Ruminiclostridium sp.
GACGGAAATTCGGGTGTAGGCGGCGATTTTCAGGTTGTCCATAATATCACCTCTGTAATATGATAGGTGATAATATTGAAACATGATTTGGAGGGATTGTCAAGGAGGGTAGGGGATTTTGTTAGTGATATTTACGGTGTGAATTATAGATCTTGTGGTAAGAGAGTGGCTCTGCGTTGCGGAAAGTGGCTTTGAAAGTCCGTGCAGGTGCTCTTGACACGGGCATATACGCGGGCAGCTTTATCAACCGGACGCAGTATTGCTGAACAGTAACCAAAAAGCCGCGTACATCTCCCCGTACGCGGCTCTTTTCCCTCCCCATTATTGAAAAGGATAAGTCTTATTCACTGTCTGTGAGAACTCGCTCCAACGCTTGATCTTGCCATAAGCGATCTCAATGAGAGATACACCGTCATACGATGACGACTCGCCGTTAACAGTCCTGTACTCGTAATACCACTGTGCAGCGCCGTTTTCTCCGCTCTGAACGATCTTCCGGATATCCCATGCGTTAACACTGCCATTGTCGCATTTTTGCTTGAACCACTGTCTGATCTGAGATAATCCGTTGTAGGTAGCTCCGTTGATCTCGATATATACAGCGTCGTCGGTGAAAATGCTTCCTAACGCGTCAATATCTTTGTTCTTAGCTGCCTGGAGAAATCTGTCAACTAAATTGTACATTTGAATACCTCCAAAGTTGTTATCCCGGTAAGCTGAATGCGTACGAGTGTTTCATGTCCGTAAAAAATAATTACGCCGGATTTCCATAACACACGCAATCATTATCGCAATAATTATCACATCCAGATGTTATAATTAAATTTTCTTCTTTTTCAAGCAAAACAACTTCCATTTCGGGCTTAACATATTCCTGCATCAGACTCACCTCTTTTCTTCTCCTGATACCATGTATTAAGGAGATTTTTATTTAATTTCCAAATTTTAAGGCAATTACGTTCATGCGCATTCAGCCTGTCGGGATCAATTTCAAATGTCGATACTATTTCCTCCGCACGGTGATACAACTGATCATCCGAGGGCTCGCATTTTTCGAGAAATTTGATAGCAATTCTGAATATTAATAGTTTGGCTTTATCTTCGGGATAACCATATTCCATGATATCGGTATATTGTTCCAGGCGTGAACGCAATTCTTCATATTGAGTTCGCTCATCAATGGTCTTAGAAATACTACCGGAATGTATACGATAATTATACAAAGAATCATCTATATATACAATTCGTTTAGCATAATTAATTAATTTATGCGTAACCGCAATATCTTCAAAAAGTCTCCCTACAGGATATCTGATTGTATCAAATAAATATCGCTTATAGAGCTTATTCCAAGCAGCAGGACGCCCATGTTCAAACGCTTCCTGCCAAGTCACGATTCCTGAAACAGGTATTGGAGAAGGAGGGATCCTTTTCTCTCCAAAAATTCTTGAAACGTCGAATATCACCAGATCCGCCTCATTCTCCACCGCCGCCCGATAAGGCAGCTCACAGAACTGCGGCTCGACCCAGTCGTCTGAGTCCACAAACATCAGCCATTCGCCGTGAGAATTATCTATACCGAGGTTCCTTGCAGCCGAGAGACCGTGATTGTCCGTGTGGAATACAGTTATTCGCTCGTCGCGGCGGCTGTATTCGTCGCAT
Source organism: Ruminiclostridium sp. (assembly GCA_017550775.1). The sequence continues at coordinate 1,663 of JAFZOA010000273.1, forward strand.
ATCTGCGGACAGCCGTCCGTTGAACCGTCATCAACAACTATGATCTCGATATCGGAAAAAGTCTGTGCAAGCAGGCTGTCAAGGCACTGCGCAAGATAAGGCTCGACATTATAGACCGGTACGATCACACTTATCATTTCTTCCTCCGAATACCATGAAAACACAATATATTGTCTGTCATTGCAATGCTGTCAACAACATATCTCAGATATCCGTAAACCATTATACACTATTTTGGAAGAATAATCAAGGGGTATTCCGAAAAAAGTTCGCTTACATACAAAAACACTTGATTTTAAAGCATATCTATGGTATAATTATTAGATGATCCGGTGCAAATGATACCTTAATTTCGGGGGAGGCGGACCTCATTTCGGACAGTAAAACTATTATACGCGCTGAGATAGCGTGCATTCCGTTTGAACTCCGGTGCAGATTTGCGGAGAATGACGGCTTTTTCAATGACTATCTTACCGATAAGGCTCCTCTGTTTGTCATCGAACCGGGTGAAGCCGACCTTGCCCGTATGCAGAAGGATTTCGACCGTATGGACAAAGCCTGCGGGATCCCACCTCGCACCCGGGATAATGCTTTCCTTGAGAACAACTCCGTTCATTCGCTTCTTGCGGAACGTCTTGTGGAACACAATGTGCTGCTGATGCACGGTTCAGCCCTCTGCATGGACGGAGAGGCTGTGATATTCACGGCAAAAAGCGGCACCGGCAAAAGCACTCATGCCCGGCTGTGGCGTGAGCTCTTCGGGGACAGAGTGTACATGATAAACGACGACAAGCCTTTTCTGCGGTTTGCGGACGATACCGTTTACGCCTGCGGTTCGCCGTGGAACGGGAAGCATCGTCTGAGCAGAAATGTCTGCGTGCCGCTGAAAGCGATAGTAAGTCTGGAGCGGGCGGAGGAAAACAGCATAGTGCCGCTGTCCGGCGCGGACGCTTTTCCGGTGATGATGAAGCAGGCTTATGTGTCGGGAGAGCAGGGGACTATGAAGCGGATAATGCTGCTGGAGAAGAAGCTTATCGACAAAACAGCGTTTTATAAGCTTGGCTGCAATATGGAGCATAATGCGGCAGTCACGGCTTACAATACAGTTTTTACCCCGTAAAGGGAGAAAGGATTTTTACTATGGAAAAGAAAAATTGCGTTGTGAAAACCTGGGGGGGGACTGAGCAGTACCTGAAGCCCGAAATGGAGATCATTGAGATGATGAACGATACCATTGTGACAAGCGGCGACTGCCATCTCGCAGATAACGGTCTTTGTTCGACCTGTGATGCGGGTATAAATGTTCCGCATTGTCAAAATAATTATGGCTGTAAATTTCATATGTCTTGACTTTATAATAACAGAAAGGGATATTTCAATATGAACGAGAATCTTTTGCACTATAAAAAATCGGGGGGTGCTGAGCAGTACCTGAAACCCGAAATGGAAGTAATTGAAATGAGCGGAGAGGATGTGATTGTGACAAGTTGCTCCCCCAACACGTGCCCAGGTGGTGATGATTTTCCAGGGCCTCCTCCGTGGAGCGGCGAAGTCGGTTGATACAACATCTTTCAACATTGCCGGAAAATAAGTATCCCGATGTTGATAAGATACTCTGATTTATCTTTATATTTGCAGTATGTGCCAACCACGCATACTGCAAATAAACTTTTGAGGTTTATACATGATCGAAATACGAAAACCCGATGCGACTCTTATGAAGCTCCTCCCGCCCGTAAAGCCGCAGACGGACATAAAATACAAACCCTCACAGTTTGCGCTCACATTTGAGCATAACGGCAGACAGTATGTTTTCAATACGCTTACGAAGCAGTGCGTCGAGGGCGCTTTACCCGGAAATGCAATGGCGGGGGAGGGCTTCGACGAGCTGATCGTAAATCAGTTCCTTGTCCCCGAAAACAAGGACGAGTGTGCATACTACAATCAGATCTCGGCACTTATGCGTGCCTACAGCCGCAAAAAGGACATACGGGGATATACGATCCTCCCGACGTTTGCCTGCAATGCCCGCTGTGTCTACTGCTATGAAGAGGGCATGAAGCAGGTCACAATGACCCCCGGGATCGTTGAAAGAACTATCGGATATATCCTTGAAACACGGCTGAAAGATAAAAGTGTAAAGCTTGCGTGGTTCGGCGGTGAGCCGCTTATGTGTACGGGGATAATCGACCGTATCTGTGAGGGACTGCGTGAAAACGGCGTTGAGTATAAGTCCTCGATGATCTCGAACGGCAGTTTTATCACGCCCGAAATAGTTGAAAAAATGGTTTCGGACTGGAAGCTCGATCACATTCAGATCTCGGCTGACGGTGCGGAGCAGGACTACATAAAGCGCAAGAATTACCGTGACTGTAACGATCATTACATATCGGTGATGCGTTCCTGCGGACTTATATCCGAAAAGGGGATAAAAGTCACGGTGCGCTGTAATGTGGACGAGGAAAATTTCGGGAATATCGGAAAATTCCTTGACGATATGAAAGCGAATGTCGGACACAAGGAAAATGTTTCGGTGTATTTCGCTCCGCTGAATAATGTTCGCATGGGCGAAAACGATCTTGAAATGTGGCGGAGGATCAACGCCGCCGGCTCGCTTATAGAGGCGGCGGGATTCGTAGTATCGCCGTTTCTGGGTATCGGAACGGGATTCAGGATAAATCACTGTATGGCTGACGGCAACAGCGTTGTGATCGCTCCCGACGGAAGTCTTTACCTGTGCGAGCACTGTCCGCCGCAAAGCCGTTTCGGAAATATCTTTGACGGAATTACAGACAAGGCGGCACACGACAGCTTCTGCAATGTCGGAAAGACGCGGGAAAAATGCCGCAAGTGTCCGTTCCTGCCCGATTGTACGTCGTTTGCGAACTGTCCCGTTTATGACACTCACTGCCGTGAGGTTCACGAGCTTAATGCGTATGAAGCACTTGCGCGTATGGTGGATAATAAGGAAAATGAGAATACCGACGGGGAAAACCCGATATGTTAAGGAGAAAGACTATGAAACTTAAAGATAATTTCATCACGCAGGACATCGACGGAACGCAGTTCCTTGTACCGGTCGGCGCGGAAGCGTTCAGCGGTATCGTGCGGAGCAATCCTACCGCTGCATTTATCGTTAATTGCCTGAGAGAGGACACTACCGAGGAAAAGATCGTTGACGCGATGTGCGCAAAGTACAACGCTCCGAGAGACGAGATCGCCGCAGATGTGGCGGAGATAATAAAGACTCTTCGGGGAATAAACGCGCTGGAGGAATAAAACGGACAGGCAAAGTCTTGACTTTTCAATATGTATAGTGTATAATGGCTATTATATAGTGACCGACTATGAACACAGAAAAACGAAAACCCGTATAAACGGGAGAAAGGATATTATTTATGAACGCTTTAAAGTGTGAAATCGGGGGGGGTACAGAGCAGTACCTGAAGCCCGAAATGGAGATTATCGAAATGAAAAACGATGATGTTATTCTGACGAGCTGTACAGGGTATTGTCCGTGCAATTCTCGTGATGATAATGAGC
>JAFZOA010000274.1 GCA_017550775.1 Ruminiclostridium sp.
ATTCATTACCGCTGACCGAGCCCTCATAATACACATCATCATCGCTGTCAACCGTGCTGATATCATAGCACGCTGCGCCGATTACCGGTTCCCAGCTCAGCTTCACGGTGTTCGCGCCGAGAAACACGCTTGCGACAGCGCCGGACTCTCCCGCCGGCTTGTATGTGAGATACCCCGGCTCGCCGTTCCTGTCCGCGCGCGCGTACTTCATATCGTCGGTAGCCTTCGCGTCGTATGTCGTTCCGTTGCCGCCCCGGATATTCACACACCCGTCGAACAGATTCTCCGTCAGCCATGCCGTGACGTAAGTGTCCCTGACGCCCGTCCATTTGTCCGAGACGTAAACTGTGGTAAGCGCGGAGCAGCCCTTGAACATACAGCTCCAGTATTCAATTTTCGACGTATCCATGAATGTCAGGTCGAGGGTTTTCAGGCTTGTGCAGTCCTCGAACAAACTCTCAGCGCCAATGAGCGAAGATGTGTCCGCCCCGGTCATGTCGAGGTTTACGAGCGAAGTGCAGCGAATGAACATTGCCCGCATATCGGTGACCTTTGAGGTATCGGCTTTCGAGAGGTCGATATCGGTGACACCGCCGAAATCTCCGAACAGATTATAGCAGCTCGCGGGGAGGACCGCTCCGTCAGCGGCGACAATGCTCTTAGCCTTTTTCCGGTACTTGCGCACCTCATCCTTGCTGACTGTACCCGCGCCGAGGGTAAGTGTACCGGTCTCCGGGTCGATCGAGACTTCGGCATTTGCGGCGCTTGCCCGTACAGAGAGCTCCGGCAATACTCCGGTATCTGCGGCCGTCCCGAGCAGGACAAGCGCCAACACCGCCGCCACAGCTTTTCCAAATATTCCAAATACTCCTGCTTTCATCGTAAGACACCTTTTTTTTAGTTTACAGTGTACAGGTTACAGCTTACAGTTGTGGTGTCGCCGTGCGGCGACGGATTTAAATAGCTCCGCGTTCGTCACAATAACTGTACACTGTTAACTTGTTGTGACGACTTTGTTCTTCCCGCTGTTCTTGCCTATGTAAAGCCGTTTATCCGCCAGAGAAATAAGCTTCTCTATGTTCATGGCGTCGCCGTAGTCGCAGAGCCCGAAGGTCATCGTCACCTTGATCTTATACTTTCCGCTCTCGACCACAGTCCCGCGTATTTTCGAGAGTATCTTCTCGTTGAGCGCTATACATTCGTTCGTGGAACCCTTGACAATTATCAGTATCTCCTCGCCGCCCCACCTGCATACCACACCGTTGTCGCCGACATTGTCCTTAATGATAGCAGACACGGTTTTGAGCACCTCGTCGCCTGCCGAGTGCCCGTAGGTATCGTTGACGCTCTTGAAGTTGTCGATGTCGCCGAGGATAACGCAGTAAGGCTCGGTGGATTCTATGTACTGCTCAAAGATGTCGCGGATATGGTTTCGGTTGCGAAGACCGGTGAGCTGGTCATAGTTTGCAAGGTGGTCGAGCGCGTCGTTCTGCTGTTTCAGAGCCTTGAGGTCATAGTTTATCTTGCCTATGAACATTACCGAGAACGAAATGAAGATTATTACCGAGAGTACGAGATTGAGCCGTCCGACCGATGCGACGAACTGATCCGGAAAGCCGCTGTATATCGGAGCGAATACCGTGCTCATGTCCATACTTCCGATCATTACCGAAACGTTTATCACCGCGAGTGCGGACGAGAGGATAATGGGGTGAGTGATCGCGGGGTCGAGGTAGGACATGAAGTACGTTACCGGAACGATAGAGAGTGAGAGAAGCGAGAACTGGTATTCATAGCCGAGGAAGATGCTGCACATCAGACCGTGAGCCATGATCTCGCCGGAAATGAGCATCATCCAAAGGATAGTGAACTTGTCGTTGCGGAGCAGAAGAATACCTGCGAGATACATCACAGAGCTTGCTATATTGAAGTACATGAGCTCTGTGACCTCTGTCACCGTGAACAGTATTGAGTAGAAAGTATGTATGACAAAACAGAAGGAGTAGATAATGCGGTATCGCATCGCGTTTCCTTCATCACTTGACATTCTGTAGAGAAAGTCCTGTATCAAATATATCACCCTCATTGAGAAAAAAATAATATATCACATTACATTATACTACTTTTCACAGACCAATTCAAGCAAATAACTGTAAAAAAATCATAAATTTTTATGTTAAATTTTATACTTTCAGACATATACGGTTTTCTCCGACATTTACGGAGAAAACAATATCCTACGGGAAGAAAAAGAAGTCCCGACATTCAAAGGTCGGGACTTCTGTAAGTTTTATGAAGGTTCATAGTATGCTACGGCACGGAACGAGACCTCGTTCTTCGCAAGTAATGCTGTATCTCCTGCGGTAAGCACCGCAGTATCGTACTTTCCGCCAAAATCGGTGAGCTCGAATGTCACAAATTTTGCGGAGGAGCTCCGGCGCGCGGGGATCGTAATGGACCTGCCCTTGACGATAAGGTTATAGGACGCGTCGGATACGCCGTCAAGCGTTTCTACCGTGACGGTAAGGTTTCCTCTGCCGTTATCCGGCGAGCGGAACTCGAAGTATGCCGCAGAGTTGCCCGCAAGCGTCATCTGCGGGGTGGAGACAGTGTCGGCAGTCACGAACGAGGATATGATCGTCCGCGCGGCGTCCTTGCCGACACCGATAGGAACAACCCCCGAAGATACGTCGGGTATTTTATAGAAGGTGGTGAAGGCGTTCAGATCCTTGAATCCCGCGAACATTGAAGAGAAGCTG
>JAFZOA010000275.1 GCA_017550775.1 Ruminiclostridium sp.
ATCCGGGAATCGGATTATAAACACCGCGAAATGTCCACATCCGGATACTGACATAAAAACCCCCCGCAGGTGCGGGGGGAATAAATGCTGTCAAGATCAATCCCAGATATCGGGGAACTGTGCTTCGAGATCCTTGAGGTTCTTCTTAAGAGTCTCTTCTTCTTCTCTAAGCTCATTTTTACGCTTGGGCGAGAGGAAGGTCTTATTGAGCTCCGCCTGAACTTCAAGCAGAGTCTTTCTGAGGGGATCGCGGCGGCGCTGATAGAGCAGCTTGCGCTCCTCCTTCTCCTGACGCATACGACGCTCGCGCTCGATAGCCTCTTTCTCCTCACGCTCGGCTCTAAGCTTTGCGTGCTGCTCGGCAATCTCGCGTCTCTCGTCCTCGATCCTCTTGACTATCGCACCGTTGAGAGCTTCATAACGCGCCTTCTGCTCCGGTGTTGCGAAACGAAGCGCTTTCTTGAAGTTCTTGTCGTCGGTGACAGTCTGCGGGAGGTTCGGTATCTCGTCCTCATTTCTGAGCTTGCACTCGGCAAGGAGCTTACCAATGTACGCGCGGGAATCTTCTATATCAATATCGAGTATCTTGTCGAAGTAGGAATCCGCCGTATCGAACTCACCGTCTTCAAGGAACATATACGCGCGCTTTATAAGGTTCTCCTTGTTTGCGGCAGTCGCAGTTACAAGAGCGTCCGGAACTATCGCGTTGACCTCGGGCTTTAAGATAGCCTCGATCTTGTCGGATACTTCACGCATGAACTCGTCTTCCGCACAGTTGAACACAACGTCCGACCACACGAGAGCTTCGGGGAGCTGCTGGAAGTTGAGCGCTGTACCGTTGAATACGGGGAATACAAGCTTATCATCGCCAGGCTTCATGTAAGAGCAGAATGTGTTTACTGCGTAGTTGAGATATCCGTCATGTACGTCCTCGAATGTTCTGAATGACGGGAGCATGATACGCGAATTTTTGAGGCCGTACACTATCTGTGCCGCTCTCTCCACCGGATCCATGTCCTTGAGCATCTCGGGTGCATACATTACGGTGAACCCGAGGTTCGATGTAAACCGCAGATAGATCTTGTCTCCGTCGAGGTCATTGTCAGCGGAAACGCCTTCCTTGCTGAGTATGAACACATCAAACTTCTTCTCCTGCTTCAGGATATTGAGTGTGATGCTGATGCTGTCCTCAAGTGTAGCGGCAAGGTCTTCATAGAACTTCTGGTATTCCGCGCCGGCACAAAGGATAGCACGCTTATAATTGCTGCTTTCCTTCAAAGGAGAAAGCGCGGTAATATCCTTTCTGCACACAGCATAACGAGTGGTGCCTTCTCTTACATACTGTATGCCGTACTCACAGAGAAGATTTGCCCAGTACGCTTCACAGTCATCGGGATAATCCGCGATAAGCCGGGAAGCGAGCTTGGAGGCCTCATCAAACCGGAAGTTGTTTCTGAGATATGTAATTCGGTTGAGCTTCTTGATATCCGACTTCGGATATATCATTGTATGGCCACAGCTGCGGCACTTACCCGCAACGCCGTTTTCATCCGCAAGTACTTTGCTTCCGCAGATATTGCAGATGAGACTGTTATCATACATTTCAATATTCCTCCACACAATTATTTTTATGATAAAACAAGCAATTCAAAGTGTCCCAAAGACACATTATTATTATATAGTAAATCTCTTTCTATGTCAATAATATATAATCATATTTGGTACTTTTGCCCCATTTTATCGGCATTTTCACGGGCATAGCCCGTTTTTCCGGACGCAATACTGTGATAGGGAGTAACTACCTGCCCGACACTGAAACTTCGCATTGTTTTATATAGTCTGAGCCGACGGGCACAGCCCGTTTTTCCGGACGCAATACTGCGATAGAAAGTAACTACCTGCCCGACACTGAAACTTCGCGTTGTTTTACACTCATTTTCATAGCGGGCACAGCCCGTTTTTCCGGACGCAATACTGTGATAGGGAGTAACTACCTGCCCGACACTGAAACTTCGCGTTGTTTTATATAGTCTGAGCCGACGGGCACAGCCCGTTTTTCCGGACGCAATACTGCGATAGAAAGTAACTACCTGCCCGACACTGAAACTTCGCGTTGTCTTTACATTCACTGACCCAGCGGCATAGTCGCGCAGGCATTGAGGCTTCCGTCGGCGACTGCTCCCGCCTCGGTGTACTCGTAGTACGCCTGGCTTCCGATCATCGCGGCGTTGTCTCCGCAAAGAGCAACAGGCGGTATATAGAGCTTTATCCCGCTTTCTGCACAGCGATGCTCCAACAGCTCCCGGAGTCCCGAATTTGCGGCAACTCCACCCGCGAGCGCGGCTGTCTTATACCCGTACTCATTCGCCGCTGCGACAAACTTCGAGCTGAGGATATCGGCGACTGTGTACTGGAACGATGCGGCGAGGGAGTTTATGTCGAGCTCCTCACCCTTCTGTCCGGCGTTATGCACGAGGTTGATGACATTGGTTTTGAGACCGGAGAAGCTGAAATCATAGGGGTTTGCGGTATGAGGGCGCGGAAGCTTGTACTTGCGGCTGTCACCGGTCTTTGAAGCCTTGTCGATATGCAGACCGCCGGGGTAGGGGAAGCCCATAGCACGTGCCGCCTTGTCGAAGGCTTCACCTGCTGCGTCGTCCATAGTTCTTCCTATCGTTGTGAACGCGGTATAGCTTTCCACCTTCATTATCTGGGAATGCCCGCCGGACGCGACTAGGCAGATATACGGCGGTTCGAGCTCCGGGTGGGCGATATAGTTTGCCGCGATATGACCCTTGATGTGGTGGACGGGGATAAGCGGCTTTCCGGAGGCGAACGCGAGACCCTTTGCGAAGTTCACTCCGACGAGCAGCGCCCCTATCAGTCCGGGAGCATAGGTCACTGCCACGGCATCAACGTCTGCGAGCTTCATGCCCGCCTGTTCAAGCGCCTCGTCCACAACTCCGACTATGCTTTCGCAGTGCCGGCGGGAAGCAATCTCGGGGACGACTCCGCCGTAGAGCTTATGTTCCTCGACCTGCGTAGCTATTATATTGGACAGGACGGTGCGCCCGTCCTCAACGACAGCG
>JAFZOA010000276.1 GCA_017550775.1 Ruminiclostridium sp.
ATCTCCGCGGTATCACCGGCCACAAGGTAGAGCTTACCGTCCCGAAGCGCGGAGAGAACCTTGTGCTCACTTCCCTCGCGAAAAGCAACGCGGACGAGTATCTTGCGCTTCGCGTAGGACGGACGAGCCGTGAGATAACCGCGCTTCAGGATCTTCAGAAGCTTCTCGGACTAAAAAAGATACCCGCGCTCATAGAGAGCTATGATATATCCAATCTCGGCGAACAGACCCGTGTCGCGGGAATGATAACCTATAAGAACGGAAGACCGTACAAAGCGGGCTACCGGCGCTTCAACATCAAGGACGTCATCGGCATCGACGACTATGCGTGAATGCAGGAAGTCCTCAGAAGGCGCTTCACGCGGCTTCTCGACGGGGACGAAGGTTTTTCGGAAAAGCCCGATCTTATTCTTCTCGACGGCGGACAGGGTCACGTTTCCGCAGTCCGCGAGGTTTTTGAGGAAATGGACATAAATGTACCGCTTTTCGGGCTCGTCAAGGACGACAAGCACCGTACACGCGCGATAGCGTCAGACGGCGGCGAGATACAGGTAAACGCCAACCGGAATCTATTTAAACTTCTCACCGAGATACAGGACGAGGTGCACCGCTACTCCATCAACTATCAGCGCAAAAAGCATAAAATGTCGCAGTACGAGCTTGATCTCACGAAGATAAAGGGCATCGGCGAGAAGAAAGCTCTCGCGCTTTTAAAAGAATACAAGACCAAGCAGGGCATAAAAGCCGCTTCGGTCGAGCAGCTCATGGAGACTGCAAAGATTCCCCGTGAGACTGCTGAGGAACTTTATGTTTATGTTCAGAACACGTTCTGACAATGCGCAATTCAAAATGCACAATGCACGATTCAATCAGCTTGTGCATTGACAAATGGATTGCGCGATCTGTAAACAAAACTATAAGCCTTGCCACTATTCAGAAACGTCGGCGCAGCCGACACCACAATTGTGCATTGTGCATTCATATAGGGTGATTTTATGAGAGTAATTACGGGAAAAGCGAGGGGCGCAAAGCTCGTTTCGCTTGAGGGAACAGATATTATAAGACCGACCGCCGACGCGGTGAAAGAGTCGATGTTCAGCATCGTTCAGTTCGACATCGAAGACGCGGTGGTGCTCGACCTTTTCGCGGGCTCGGGACAACTCGGCATAGAGGCTCTCTCACGCGGGGCTAAAAAAGCTTACTTCGTTGACAGCAGCAAGGCGTCGATAGAAGTCATAAAGCAGAACCTCGCGCACACAAAGCTCGAAGAGGACGCGGTCGTCGTAAATATGCCGAACTCTGCATTTTTACGCACGGCTAAGGACAAAATAGATATTGCGTTCCTCGACCCGCCCTACGGAAAGGGACTGATACAACGGTCGCTTCCCGCGCTCACACAGATAATGAGCGCCGACGGGATAATCGTCTGCGAGCACGAGAACGAATGCAGGCTCCCGGAGGAAGAAAACGGGTTCGTGATCTCGAAACAGTACAAATACGGAAAGATCGCTCTGACTGTTTACAGGAAAA
>JAFZOA010000277.1 GCA_017550775.1 Ruminiclostridium sp.
ACTTGAGATAGCGAAAATAACGAACGAACCGTGCATCGTCCATATAAAGACGAAAAAGGGCAAGGGCTACCGGCCCGCGGAGCTCAATTCCGGCGAGTATCACGGAGTTTCGCGCGGGAACCGCACGGGGCTTCGTGCAAGGAGCTTTTCGGAACTCGCGGGGCAGAAGCTGCTTTCACTCGCAGAGCATGACGACCGTATATGCGCGGTAACGGCTGCGATGAAGTACGCGACGGGACTTGAGCACATAGCGAAGGCGCTCCCCGAGCGCTTCTTCGATGTCGGGATAGCCGAACAGCACGCGCTCACGTTTTCGTGCGGGCTCGCGTCGCAGGGAATGGTGCCGGTGTTCGCGGTCTATTCGACGTTTCTGCAGCGCTGTTTTGACCAGCTCGTCCACGACGCGTCGATAGAGAAGAAGCATATCGTTCTTTTCGTTGACCGTGCGGGTTTTGTCGGCGAGGACGGCGAAACGCATCACGGCATCTACGATGTGCCGATGCTTACGACTGTGCCCGGTGCGGAGATATGGTCGCCGTTCGATGAATCGACGCTCGATATGTGCATTGAAAAAGCCGTTCAGTCCGACGGTATAGCTGCTGTACGCTATCCGCGCGGTATCTGTCCCGAGGGAAGTGTGAGCGAATACAGCGACTGTTACCTTTCCGGAGGCGGAAGCGACACGCTCATAGTCACTTACGGGCGTATCTCTCTCGACGCGCAGAGCGTTGATGAAGCTGATACACTCACGCTTCTGAAGATATTCCCGATACCCGACGAAGCCGTTGAGACCGCACTGAAATACAGGCGTGTGCTGTTTTTTGAGGAGAGTATGCGAAACGGCGGTATTGCCGAGAAGTTCCTCTGTAAGCTTTACGAGCGCGGATTTTCCGGCGAATATCGCATCACCGCGATAGAAGCTCCCGCCCCCGCCGCAGACACGGACACCCAGCTTGCTGAAGCGGGACTTGACAGGGAAAGCATACTGAAAGTTATCGGAGGAGACCGGAATGCTTGATGACAAAGAGCTTCTCGCTATCCGCGAAAGGTGCGAAAAAGCGACCGGAGGGCCATGGACGGCATTCATCGAGGGAAGGGATCATCTCTGCGGCTCGAACTTCATTCGAACGGCAGGCGAGGATATCGAACCTGTCGGCGCTACGCAAGACGACATAGATTTCATTGCCCACGCGAGACAGGATATACCGCTGCTTCTTGCGGAGATAGAGAGACTTAAAAGTGAAAAACAGGCTTGACATACTGCTGACGGAAAAGGGGCTCGCGAAGAGCCGGACTGCCGCCGCTCAGCTCATAAAAGAGGGAAGCGTGACGGTGAACGGAGTGACAGCGCGAAAACCGTCCGAACAATACGATGAGAATGATGAAATAGCAGTCTCCGCGGATTCCGCGCTCACAAAATACGTCGGGCGTGGCGGACTCAAGCTTGAGACCGCGATAGAAGAATTCGGGATCTCACCGCGCGGGTGCGTTTGTCTCGACATCGGCGCGTCAACGGGAGGGTTCACCGACTGTATGCTGCAGAACGGCGCTCTGCGCGTTTATGCGGTGGATGTCGGAACAGACCAGCTCGACCCGAAGCTTCG